>JAPOXY010000085.1 GCA_026706845.1 Gemmatimonadota bacterium | reverse complement strand
GACAGAGACCACAATGCTGCGATAAACATATTGACGTTGGGGCTACAACGTCAGGTGGCTTGACCGCCAAGAAGCCCAACTGCTCTATCGTTGGGAGTAGTCACAGACCTTATTACTTTATATTTGCTCGTTGCTTTATATATATAATATTATATATTCGAATGAGTCCAACCTGAAGGAGAAGCCCATGCATCACGCGCTGGAGAACAAAGTCGCTATAATTGTGGGAAGCAGTTCGGGAATGGGAAAAGCGACCGCGCGATCTTATGCCCAGGCAGGTGCCAGCGTGGTACTGGCAGCGCGAAGCAAAGACAAATTAGACAACCTATCAGCAGAAATAGGAAACCGCGCAATCGCCTGTCCCACAGACGCGCGGGATGTAGAACAGGTAAACCACTTAATCCAGACGACACTGGATAAATTCGGGCAAATCGATATTCTCGTGTACGCCACGGGAACGAACATCCCGGACCGCAGCCTTGAAGTATTGACCCACGAAACGTGGGAAATGATGATCGGCACAAATCTGACCGGCGCATTCAACTGCACAAAAGCAGTATTGCCCACCATGCGAAAACAGCAATCGGGCCTGATCATCTATCTATCTTCTGGATGCGTACAATCGCCCGATGTCTCCGGCGTATCTTATCAGGCATCCAAACACGGCATGTCTGGCCTGGCGCACGGGACATTCCAGGAAGAACAGGAAAACGGCATTCGCACCACAGTAATCTTCCCCGGATTGTGCGACACGCCCATCGTCTTAAAGCGCCCCGTACCCACGCCCCCAGAAGTCATGGCCAAAGCCTTAAAACCAGAAGACGTAGCCGATGCATGCCTGTATGTGGCGACCACGCCCTCGCGTGCGCGAATACCCGAACTCATTCTCTTACCCGCGGGATTGTAATACCAACCTCAAAACCTCGGGATATTCCCATGTCTATTTCCAAGCCACAAGGCACAGCGCACCTCACACAAGCGCAGGTCGCGCAATTTGTGAATGACGGATTTGTCATCGTCCCGGGACTGGTTGATCCGGGCCGCGTGCGTGCGGGACTAAAAGAATTAAAACACAAAACCGGCATCGTGCCCGATGAGTCAAAAACATGGCCCAAAGACAAAAATGGCATGCATGTAACTCAGGAAGGCATTGCAATTGATCGGACCATGTGTGTCTCGCCCAAATTGAAAGCTATCGTGCGTGAACTCGCCGGACCGGCTGTCACCAATGAGCCGGGATTAAGCCCTATATTGCGATTTCCGCAGCCAGGACCCAAAAAATTTGAACCGGGCGGCGCGCATATCGACGGCACGCGCCAGGGCAATGGCCTCACGGTCTATCCCACCCACTTTCTCCTCCTCGTCATGGCCTACCTCACAGACACAAATGCACACGACGGCGCATTCACCGTATGGCCGGGCAGCCCGCGACAGGTATTTTCGTGGGCTTATACCAACAACATCGACCTCGGGGAAAAATGGCGCACAACCGGCAGCACAGGCGCGCCGGACATCCCCCTCAACGATCCAATCCCCGTCGTCGCACAGGCAGGCGATGTGGCGATATGCCATTATCTAATGGTACACGCATCTTCCGCCAACCGGGGCGACCACGTCCGCGTTGGGTTTCACGGATGGCTGAGGGCAGACCCCGAATACCAATACGTCCCGAAAACGGGACCACCCCAAAAGGACTGGACCCCGTTGGACTGGATATTGAGATCGGACAATTTACCCTGAGAAAGGAGGTCTTCAGGGAATGAGAGTTTATAGATTTTGATGAAAACCAAATCGTCAGGCGGGGAAGTCATCCTCGTCAAAACCACAAACAAAGGAGTTGACACATGAAGCGAATGTGTTTGCTGTGTATCATTTCCCTTTGCCTGGTATCTCAAGCCTTTGCAGGTACCACGGGAAAGGTTGCTGGCGTAATAAAAGACGCCAAATCGGGAGAAGTATTGCCCGGCGCAAACGTCGTCGTGCTTGGCACCCGTCTGGGTGCGACAACAGACGCCGATGGCAATTATTTTATCCTCAACGTCCCCCCTGGTGTGCGGGAAGTACAGGCATCAATGGTGGGTTATGCGAAAGTCACACAGACCGATGTCCGCGTAAAAATTGACCAGACCACAAAACTCAATTTTACATTGAGTGAAGAAACCCTTGAAGCAGCCGAGATACTGGTCATGGCCGAACGCCCCCCCGTAGAACTCGACCTCACGGGGAGCAAGCAGGCGATGACGACGATGGACCTGGAATTGAGTTGGGCTAATTCCGTGGAAGAGGCCGTGGAAACCCAATCTGGAGTGGGGGTTCGGGGAAGTATCCGCGGAGGATATGGCTTCACCGCCGCCTATATTATAGATGGCGTGGATGTGCGGGACGGCAATACCCAATCCAGCTTTGTCGTGACCAATACCGCGGCCATCCAGGAAATGGAAATACTCACTGGTGGATACAACGCGGAATACGGCCGGGCCAACGATGGGATCATCAACATCGTAACGCGATCAGCGCGAGACCGCTGGCACACGACTGCCAAAGCGCGCCTGCGCCCGCGCGGGAAGTACCACTGGGGCCGCAATATTTACAGCGAAGAAAATGTCGAGAACCAGGTAATCACCAAAGAGTTCTTCGATAAAAACGACATGGGAGCCTCCTGGAATAACTACTGGACAGAGCAGGGCCAAAATCCTACACCTGAGTTCAACTGGCAGAAATATCAGGAATTCACAACACCACCGGAAGACATGGGCAATTACGCAGATCTGGACCAGTGGGAGTGGGAAGGCGCTGCTTTCGGTCCCATCTCCTCCAATATGGATCTGTTGCTAAGCGGCAAGTATTTGCGAGGTGTAACCAGGTGGCCGAGCGTTTTCAAATACAGCCCCGAATGGAGTGCGCTCGCCAAATTGAATTACAACCTGACCCAGAACACCAAAATCACGGCATCGTTCAACCACCAGGGCACCGATAACAGCGGTCAGCCCAGATTGTCTTACATGTCGTCCGACGATATGGGTGGTTCAATGGGGAATCTTCCATCGGGTGGAATCCGAACGCCTTTTCAGAGAGAGAAATGGAATTCGAACGGCAACAGCGTAATTACCGGCAATAACTCGCGCGTGCCGCCTCCACAGTATATTCGGACGAATGCGGCAATGTTAAAACTGACGCACGTCTTCAGTCCGCGCACATTTATGGATTTCCGCATTCAGCACTACCGAATGGATTACGACGCGCATTACGAAAACCTGGATACGAATCCCGTCTTATTCCAGGATCAACTTGATCGAACCCCGGTGTTTTTGGAACCCACCTGGTTCCCCACCAGTCCGGTCAGCACTGGCGGACGGCGGTGGCAATGGCCGAGAGATAACGCCAAACTGTTCGCCAATACCTGGCGAACATCAATCAATTTTGATCTGACCAGCCAGGTCAACGAACACAATCTGGTCAAGGCGGGCCTATCATTCGATCCGCAGTATATCGATACCTGGTACGGTGGGCAATTTGGATCGGCTTCACAACCCTTTAACAAGGTGCCAAACAGGGATTATAGCCCCTGGGATTTCACCGCTTATGTGCAGGATCAAATCGAAGCCGAAGGCATGATCGTAAACCTCGGCTTGCGCCTGGACATGTTCAACGCCAACCGGAACGTGAATTACATCCTTTGGGATCCCTACGCGCTGTCGAGTATTACCGATGGCAATATTGCGGGCGGAATTCTGTCCTTTGATCCGGACGGTCCCCATGCCGCCAAGACACCGCTACAGGTCGCGCTTTCACCCCGCGTGGGCATCGCACATCCCATTACCGCGAGCACCGTATTGCACTTTATGTACGGACATTTTAACCAGCGACCTCCCTGGGTAAAAATTGCCGGGAATAAGGCCATCTGGAACCGCGGGGCACCCTCTGATCCGAGCGTTCAACTGCCACCCAACTACGATGCAAATCCCAACGAGGATTACAACTATATCCACTGGTGGGGTACAGGTGGCAACCCGGAGATCGGGTTCGAAAAGATGATCCAGTACGAAGTGGGCTTTGATCAGGATATTGCCGGGGCGCTCGGTCTGGATGTAACCATGTATTACAAAGACGCCAAGGATCTGACAAGGCGAGGTTTCCGACAGGGACGTGAGGAAGAAACCGGCAACAGTTCAACGCTTCAATTCACTTTGTTTATGGATCCCAACAATCCGCAGAAGCAAACGCCTCAGAGTGGGTTTACCAACCGGGGCGCTTTCTCGATGGCGGGAGCACGCCTGGATGCACGCGGTCTGGAACTGGAATTGAGTACCAAGCGCTGGCAAAATGTGCGCCTCCAGCTCAAATACGATCTGTCCTATTCCAGCACGGGTGCCTATGGTCCGACGGCCCTCTATATTCCCATCCAACAACCAGACGGTTCGATCAAGCAACTTGGAAGGGATCGCTATCACGGATCCGGCGAGAACAATCTGGAGTTGTGGAACCCGCACAACACGTTTAAGCTCAATGCATTGCTCAGCACGCCCAACAACTACGGCCCGGTGATGGGGAACTGGTTCTTGAATATGCACTATACCTATGCTTCGGCGCAGCGATACACCTATCATCCGCCCGGCGATACGAGCACCGAACCGCTGAACCGATCGTGGAAACCCTATCACCGCACCAATGCGCGTCTCTCCAAGCGTTTCGAACTGGTGGGTGGAATGAAGGGCGAATTCGCAATAGACATACACAATGTCTTCAACAACAAAATCCTGAAACTGTTCGGCGGACAAGATTTGTTCAACTACATTGAAAAGGGCGAAATGCCCGTGATAAAAGCCTCCTATCTGACGCCAGATGGTGCTTCAGCCGAATGGGTGGAGCCGAATCAGTGGACGATTTACCGTCCAGACCTGAACCCGAGAGAGTTGTTCTTCTCGCTATCGATTGATTATTAGCAAAAATAGCCGGGTGTCGGATGGGCGATACCCGGCCCAAGAGTTCTCAACACTCTCAAATAACAAAGGAGTATTAAATGAATGCAATACGCAGGCTTCTCCCACTCTGGGTGATGTGCCTCGTGCTGATGTTGCCGGAGGTTGTAAATGCTCAGGTGCCCGAAAGCCAACTCGTGGGCAACAACCCAATCGAGTTTACCGCCGGAAGATTGTGGTGGGGCACGAGTACCGCGGCGAATTACGCAGAAACGGCGATTCCCAATGTTCTGTCGTATCCCGGCTATTATCAAGCACCGGATCACATGGACATGATTGCGCCCTGGATCTGGGTCAACAATCAGGGGCGGCGGGTCAAGATCAACTTAACAGAACGGAGCATTGTGTCTTTTGGCGGTGCCGTAACGCCCATGGTCAACAATTACAATTACAATTTTGTGGGACCAGGCGGTACCAACGAGGCCGAGCAATGGGGCGAAGGGGTTTTCCAGACGTTCAAAATGAATCCAGCCAGCCCGGCCGATCCAATGGGAGCAATGCAGATCACCACCAAGACAATGGTGTGGAGTGTGCCTAAATACGACGATTTTGTCATCCACAAGATCAAGATCAAACATGTCGATGACGTACCCTTTGAAGATTTCTACATGTGTTTTCCCGCTCAGGTTCAGTACAACAACGGTCAGCTCGTGAACAACGCCTTCAAGTTCAAGAACGACATGCAATTCGACTGGGATCCGGAACGGAAAATTTTCATATTCTACGACGATGTGCAGTGGCCGACCACTGAAAGCGCGCCCATTTCGTTTAACATATTCGAGCCGCCGGGAGACGTGACCGGCGATGGGGGTGACCCCGGCAATATCACCGAAGCCGGGTCTCTGGACCGCAGACTCTACGAACCAGAAGCCCGGGCGTGGGGCATTCTAAATCTGACTTACAACGGTCAGCCCGAAGAACCCCATTACAATATCCTCGCTGCGGCTGAATCCGCAACACGGACGGGCAACTTCGCGGGCAGGATGAGCGATGCGCGCGTACCAGCGCGCGAATCCGGACGTCTGTGGGCCGGACAAAGCTGGGAACAGGATTTGCTGGCATTTTCACATGATCAGGAACGGGCGAGTTGGATTGACCTCTGGAACGACCCATCCCGTCCCAAAGACGGATCGGTGGATGGCAATCTCTTCGAGCGATCCCCCATGCTGTATTCCTATATTGGTCCCTACAATTTTCAGCCCGGCGATGAAATTGAACTGATCATCCTCTATTGTTTTGGCGAGATGGACCGCAATGTGTCGCAACGCGGCGGATTAGAAGCCGCACAACGATACCAGGCAGAAGGTATTGCTGCGTTGAAGCAAAACTGGGATTCGGCTCTGGAATTGATAGCAAATGATTACAAGCTACCCGCCGATCAGTATCCACCTCCCCTTGTGGGAACCCAGCCATTTGTCGAAGACGGATACCCCAAGCTGGAGGCTGAGCCATTTGCCGACGCCAGTACCGGGACACAGGGTTTCACCCTGGCATGGCAAGCCGTTCCGGACAATTACCAGGACCCGGGCACAGGTGAAAATGACTTTGCCGGATATCGGGTTTACCGATCAGAAATTCACATCACCGGTCCTTGGGAACTGCTTGAGGATATTTCCGCTTCAGAAGCCGCAGCTTATAAGCAGGGCGATAAGATCGTTTATCAAGCCGAGACAGACCCCGGTATCCCCTTTCGCTTTGCGGTGACCTCCTACGATAGGCACGGACTGGAAAGCGGCATAACGGCCTATACGTTTTTTGCTACGGAAGCCCCCAAAGCACCATCAGATGATATGACCCAGATCCGCGTCGTGCCCAATCCCTTCCGCCAGCGAAGCGGGTTGCTGGATGCATCTCAGAACAACCGCCTGGCTTTTGTAAATATCCCGGCCAAATGCACCATCCGGATTTACACGCTTGCGGGCGATTTAATAAAAATTATTGAACACGACGGTTTTGGAGAAACCACCTGGGGCAGTCAAGCAGATGGCAATTATCTCCAAACGGACTTTTCCGAAAGCCCGGCCGCGGGACTTTACATCTATCACGTAACCTCTCACGTCGCGGGACAAGAAGGCCAGTCCCACGTTGGGAAATTCATGATCATTCGATAAGCGGAGGCTATAATGAAACGTTGTACATTTAAATGGACAATAATTCCGATCCTTTTGCTCGTGGTGGGATTTGCAAGCGAGGGGTTCGCGCAGCGGCGGTTCGAGGCAGAGGTAGGCCCAGGCGTCGAGGCTCTGCCCTATAGCCGCGTGGGACGGTCGGGCTGGCAATTTGCCAAATTGCCCTCCTCGGCGCGCATGGCGAGTCTGGGAGGTATTGCAACGGTATTGAGCAAGGCAGACGCCAACGCCGCATTGACCAATCCATCTACTATCTCAGACGTAACAAATATCAGCCTTTCGGGCAGCAGCATGAACTGGATTGCCGACATCACCTATTATTCCGGTGCTGTGGTCAAAAATTTTGACCAGTGGGGTGTTTTCGGCCTCAGTATCAGTACCCTTGATTACGGGGATATGGTGCGCACAGAAAACCAGGAACTATTTGGTCCCGATGGCGAAACACTGGGCCGCACCCAGCCCGTTATAGAAGGCCTGGGCACGTTTTCGGGCGGCGACCTCGCCGTGGGCATCAATTACGCCCGGCGCATCACAGACCGCTTGCAGGTGGGCGGCACGGCGAAATACTTCCAGGAAACCTTAGACGATGCCACCACCGGCAACTGGGCCATTGATATCGGCACGTACTATCACACCGGCATCAAAAGCTTGCGGATTGCCATGCTCGGGCAGAATTTCGGTCCCGATACCGAATTCACCAAATACGACGAACAGATTCAAATACCGCCATCGCAAGTGCGAATGCCCATGGTATTCAAACTCGGTGCGGCTTTTGATCTGGTCGAACAGTCAGAAGATCAGCCCCATCTCCTCACGGTAGCAACCGAGTTTACGCATCCCAATGACGGCGACGAAAAAATGCACATAGCCGCCGAATACGGATTGCGAAACCTGGCCTATATCCGCGGCGGGTACCGCTTCAACTACGACGAAGAGGGCCTCACCGCTGGCGGGGGCCTCAATCTGAAGCGCGATCAATACGGGATCAGCGTGGACTACGCCTATATCGAATTTGGCCGTCTGGGTTCAGTACATGTCGTGACGGTCGGATTTGACTTTGGGAACTAAATTCGCGTTTGCATCCGTCGTACACAGGCGCCTGGCGGAGTACCCTCATCCGTCGGCGCCTATTTTTTTATGAAAAAATCACACGCTCAATGGATTTGTCGTGGCGATTTCCGAACGCACAACTGAGGCACCAGAGACAGTTGCAGAACCCCAGGGCATGACGCTCAGAGCCTTTATTTTGGCGATGATCACAATTGCAGGGGTATGTCTTTTTGCGACTTATTACGGGCGAAATTTGATGAAGAGTTTTTTGCCCGTAACCGCCTTGCTGCCCCTGGTGGTGTGGATCGGGATAAATACCGCGTTGAAACTGGCAGCGCCACGATTTGCCCTATCGCGCAGCGAAGTAGTGACGATTTTTGGGATTGTGTGGATGGTCGCCACTGTGCCCGCAATCGGGTGGGTAGGGTATTTAATCACGGATATTTCGGCACCCGCGGCGTTTTCTTCACCCGAAAACCGATTCTGGGAAGTAGCGGGTCAGTACTTGCCCCGGTGGTTATTTATGGATCGGGGCAGCGAAGTAGTAGAGCGACTATACGTGGGATTGGAACACAGAGACGAGATTCCCTGGGCACACTGGGTCGTTCCGCTGTTCTGGTGGTTTGTGGGGAGTCTATCTCTGGTACTCGCCGGATTTTTTGCCAGCGTGCTATTCTACAAACAGTGGCTCCTGCACGAGCGCCTGTCATTTCCCCTTGCTACAGTACCCCTGGCACTCCTGGAAGAATCCGAGGGAAGCCGGGTTCCCGACGTATTCAAAGACTGGGTTTTCTGGGCCGGGTTTGCGTGTATAGCCGGCGTGATTTTCTGGAATATCACCGGCTATTTTGTCCTGACATTGCCCCGCATCACGATCTACGACCACTGGCTGACCACAGCGGTAGATACGGGACAGTATATTCCCACGATCTATTTGCGCATTCACCCGCTGATGATGGGACTGGCCTATTTGTGCCCGCTGAATATCTTGATGAGTTTCTGGTTTTTTTTCCTCGTCAATGCATTTAAGATGACAGTGATGAACCGCACGGGCTTTACGATCGGGTTGCAGGGCCAGACAGCTACGCCCGAAGAAATTTTGATGCTGGAGGCACACGGCGCACTGGTTTTTCTGGTTATCTGGTCGGTATGGGTGGCCCGAGATCACTTGAAGGAGACACTACACAAGGCTTTTGGAGACCTGCGCTCCCAAGACGATGGGGTACCCGTGTCCTATCGCACGGCCTGGCTGGGATTTTTAAGTACCACGATTTTTTTTACGGGTTTTTTGCTCTCAATGGGCATCAGCCTGCCCTCGGCAATGGTGCAGATGGGCCTTCTATTCGTCATCTACCTCGGCGTAACCAAATTTGCGGCAGCCACGGGCTACGTATTCCTCGCGCCCCAGGGAGAAAAAGGGTGGCAGATTATGAAGGCGCTCTACGGGACATTAAATATTTCGAGCCGGGATTTGACGGGTTTGATAGTGGTGAGCCGAAACGCCCTTGCCGGAGCGCCAGCCCGCATGCTATCTGTGCCGGCAATCCCTCATTTTTTTAAGCTCCTGGGCAATGGGCTGCAGCGCTCATGGACCATCGCAGGTGTGTTGCCCGTCGCCCTCCTGGGGGCATTTGCAGTGGCCTGTGCCGCACAGCTTTATCTGTGCTACATGGAAGGCGGCTTGAATCATGCCTATATGCCCGACTGGCGACACATGGTCAGACAAGTGTCGCTGATTGAAGGAACACAGCCAGCGTATTTCGATCTGGACAAAACCATAGTGTGGCTTTTGGGTATTGCCGAGGCGGGATTATTGACGCTCTTGGGCATGCGGTACGCGGCCTGGCCGATTCACCCGTTCGGTCTGGCTTTTCCAGACAGCCGATTTCGCTACGGATTTGGGATATTCATCGTATGGCTGGCCAAGTCATTGACATTGCGCTTTGGCGGGGTAAGCCTCTACCGGCGATCGCTGCCATTCTGGTACGGTATTGTGGTGGGATATCTGGTGGGAGTGGGAGCTTCAACAATAGTAGATGCGATCTGGTTTCCATTGAACCGACATTTCGTACACGGATGGTAATGTAGGAGGCCCAATTGTCACAAACGCCAAATCGCGTTGAAATTCCAGATACAGAAACAGAGAGCCGGGTGCGCAAAACCGCTGTATTGGCGATGGTAGGCACGCTGGTATTTACGTGCGTGATGTCAACCTATGTAGAATTGAGCACCCGATCCGGTCTCCTGGCAATGTCCAATCTGCCAATGACCGTATTATTGCCCTTCGTATTCTGGCTTTTGGGCAACTCCATATTAAAGCGCTTTTGGCCCCGGTTATCACTATCGGCAACAGAGATGCGGGTGCTATTTTGCCTCTTGTGGGTCGGCGGTTTGTTCGCTGGTTTTAACTGGGCAACGCAATGGGCCGGCATGATGGCCGCACCGCGTTATTTTGCCTCGCCGGAGAATCGCTGGGAAGAACTGTACTTTGACGACTTGCCCAACTGGATGCTGCCATTGAACAGTCCGGGTGTGGTCGATGGCTTCTATCAGGGGCTGTGGTCAGACGTACCCTGGGGCGCGTGGTTGGGACCAATATTCTGGGCGGGATCCATCGCCCTTGCAATCACGGCCATTGGCCTGGGATTGACCGCATTATTTCAAAAACAATGGGCGCAACACGAACGCCTGGTCTATCCCCTCGCCGAAGTCTCCCTGGAACTCACCGAAGGATTTGATCGAAAACCGGGTTGGCCTGCCTTTATGCGAAGCAAGGCATTTTGGGCGGGATTTTTTATCGCAGCAATACCCCTTTTATGGAACATCGGAGAATACTTCATCCCCGATTTTCCCCGCATCTCAATTTTTGACCCCATGTTTGGACGCGGTGGACGGCGCGGCGTCCAGCTATCGCGACACCTCTCACCCTTCGCCTTTTCCTACCGCATTCTACCCACGCTAATGGGATTTACCTTTCTGTGCGATCTGAACATTCTATTCAGCATCTGGTCGATGTTTGTGCTGGGAATGGGCGCGCAGTACGGAATGAACCGCGTGGGATTTACAATCGGGTTAGAAGGCCAGACAGCGGATGGCAGTGCCATTCTCAGTTTGTTCTCAAACGGCGCAATGGCCGGTCTGGCTATTTGGGGCCTGTGGGTGGCGCGAGGACATTTGAGACAGGTCTGGCATCAGGTGCGAAAACCCGTTCAGAGAACGCCATCTGAGACGGTGATTCTATCGCCGCGAGGGACGGTATTGGCGCTGGGATGCGGATTATTGTACATGGCATTCTGGCTATATCAGTCGGGAAATGGCCCAGTGACACTGGTGCTGTGGATGACGGCATTTTGGATCGGCATTTTTGTATCTATGAAATTGCTGGCGGCTGTTGGCTTTGCGTATTTATTTCCCTTTTGGGCAGGTGGAACAACCATACTGGGCGATATGTTTGTAGGCACGCGCAATATGTCAACCGCTACGCTGGTAAGCACGCATATGGTGAACCACCGCTTGCTGGCGGGCTGGCGCGTGCCAACGGCACTGCCCAATATCGATCGGGTAATGGCGGGATCGACAAAAACCAATCGCTTGATCTGGGCGGGTGTACTCCTCGGGGTGATCATCGGCGGCTCTTATACGATCTGGTTGTGTTATACCTGGGGCGGTGCCAGCTTTCATTCCTGGGCACTGGAGGGTTCTGCTCGGGAGCGCTACAACATTATTGCCGGAGAGGTTGCCAATACAGATCGGACTGTTCCAGACACTGAAAAAATCGGCACATACTTATTGGGCACCGCAGGTGCGCTACTATTCGCCGCCCTTCAGTCGCGCATTCCCTGGTGGCCCGTACATCCCATGGGATTGATGGTGATGTATAGCTGGCAGATGCGGATTTATATTTTTAATATTTTTCTTGTCTGGTTAGCCAAATTACTGGTCTTGAAATTCGGAGGGATCTTGCTCTACCGGCGGGTGCGCCCGTGTTGTTATGGATTAATCGTGGGATTTGTATTTGCAATAGGCATTGCATTCCTCGTAGATGTAATCTGGTTTCCAGATCAAGGGCACGGGATTCACGGGTGGTAATTTATTTCAGGAGAGGAAAACCATGTATATAATCTTGCTGATCCTCGCCATAGGCATTCTGGTTGCATTGCAAGTAATCGGATACATAAAATGGCGAAAAGGTCAAATATCTTTACGTCGTTTTATAGGTCCTCTTGGAGTTTTTATAGTGATACTTGTACCTGCATTATCCTTACCTTCAAATTGGACCCTGGGAATACTCGTAGCAGCGGCAATCATATTTGGAATCGCCACATTTAGAGACAAGCGCACTCAGGGCTAAGGAGACCGATCATCCGGTCTCCTTTTTTTATTGAAGGATTCAATGCAAAAGACGGAATCGGAGATCTCGAAAAGCCGTTTTGCATTCCCACACATTCAGCGCAATCGGTCCAGATTGATAGCTAAAATCGGTCACCTGATTGACCAACTTGCCATCAATATATGAAGTAAGAGACGCGCCCCGGGCGGCGATTTGCACATCGTATTCCTGTCCGCGCTCAATGGGATAATTGACCACACTGAGCTTTGTTAGCCCCTCGGGAGTAACCTTGCTAATGGCGACAGCCCGCCAGCCCAATAAGAAATCCAGCAAATACCAGCACCGTTCGTCTTCGGACATTCGAAAGAAAACCTGAGCATTGCCGCCAGAAATGGGCGTAATGAGAAGCGACAGTTCATAACTTCCCCAGGAAGAATCACCTATAATAAGCGGAGAGTCGTTGTCACTTGAGGGTCCTGCTTCACCGACGATACCATCGTCCGTGCGCGTCCAAACGCGATGCAAAGACGCTTCGGTATGTCCCTTTGCGGGTCGCCAATCTGCCAATCCATCGCTCTGGATCAATTTTTGCCAGTGGATAACCCCTCTCATTCCACCAATAACTCTGCGTCCGTAATCTTCCTGATTTTCATGATCTACAAGTGTTCCATTTCCCATGACTAAAAGCCTCCTTTTCAGTTGTTTTCGCGATCTGTGTAACCGACTCTTGACAGTACCCACCGGAATACCGAGGATACTGGCAATCTGACTCTGATGTAATCCGACCAGATAAAACAGCGTAGTGACCATCCGATCCGCCGGAGAGAGCAATTTGAAAGCCCGCTTCAGAGCAGATAAGTACTGTAACTCCACCACTTTCTCAGGATGCAAAAAATCGAGCTGTTGATATTCCTGCACCCTTGATAATCCCCGTGCCTCAAGGGTTCGCTTTCTCACCCATTTGAGAGCCACGTTGCGCGCAATTGTATAAAGCCAGGATGAGAACTTGCCAACATCATCGAGCTGGTTGAGATTCCGATAGGCAAGAATAAATGTCTCTTGCGTGGCATCTTCGGTATCATCAGCATCTTGCAGCACAGCCCGTATAACCCCAAACACCAGAGATCGGTGCTGGTTAATCAGATCGGCAAATGCTCTCTCATCGCCACCACAGGCTTTATCGACCAGAGTCTTGTCGCCCGGTAATGAATCATTCATCAGAGGTACCCCAATTCGCGCGTTCATATAATAGATTCAGTTTTTGGCATACGGTTCACGAATTTTTCACAGCTTAAGTGCGGTGACCAGGTGTTCATTTTCGGACACCACTGTATCAAAATCGGACACTTTATAAGACGTCAAATTCAGGTGATTTTTGTAACCTGTTGTTATATCAGCATTTGACTTTTCCGGCACAATTTTTGCTTCATAATCGTATAACCCGTTGTACTTTTACCTCGCAATAGAGACGGAGGCCCGATATGCTCTGGAATTACCTCACCGTTGGAATCAGAAATCTGCGCCGGCACGCCTTCTATTCAATTCTGAATATCCTCGGATTGGCTGTGGGTATTGCGTGTATGTTGCTGGCGGTATTGTATGTGGGTTATCAGTTTCGTTTTGACCAGCACCACGAAAAGAGCGACCGCATTTACAGAGTCATCCGAAAAATCAAGGATGTCAGCGGCGAGCGCTACGACCTGGGGACAAAGCCCGTCGCTCCGCATCTGCGCGACAAATTCCCCGAAGTTGAGGCAGTGACACGGATGCTCGTCAGAGGCATGTGGGCATCTAACGAGGAGCACGGTTTCAATACGCGCGTGTGCATAACCGATGCGGAGATATTCGATGTTTTTACCCTACCAATGGTAGTCGGCGATCCCAAAACCGGACTCAACGATCCCCATACCGCGTTTCTCTCCCAGACATTGGCGCACAAGCTATTCGGCAATGAGGACCCGATAGGCAAAACTGTCAATATTAACTACAAGTGGTTTAAGGGCGATTTCACAATTACCGGTATCCTGAAAGACCAACCAAAGACATCAAATGACAAGCTACAGTTCGACTTTCTGACCACCACATATCCACAACCATCGGAACAATATCCGGAAAACCGATGGCGACAGCAGGTATGGGATGGGTGGCCCTCGACCTGGTTCATCGGACCGTTGCGGACTTATGTACTGGTGCGTCAGGGAGCCGATGTTGCTGAACTACAAAAAAAACTACACGCTTTTGCAGCCGATCACCAGCTTGCCGGTCCTGAACGCTATGATTTCTATTTACAACCACTCGACCGCATCCACCTGTACTCGATTCAGGATTACGGCACAGCGGAGATCAATGCCGGGGATATCACGCGCTGCTATACGCTGCTATTCATTGGACTGCTCGTGCTATTGATCGCCTGCATCAATTACATCAACCTGGTAACGGCGCGGTCAGCCAATCGGCTGCGCGAAGTTGGCCTGCGCAAGGTCGTGGGTGCGACACGGCTGCAATTGATGGGTCAATTTTTGGGCGAGTCCCTGCTCATCGTCTTATTAGCAGGCGTGCTGGCGGTATTATTTGCCTCCGACGCACTGCCCTTCTTTAATGAATTCATGGACGTTGATCTGCATTTGACCGACGCGGGTTCAGTATTCGTCTTGGCGCTCTCGTTATGCGTACTGTTGGGCACGGGCCTGCTCGCCGGGAGCTATCCGTCATTTGTCTTGTCTGCATTCGAGCCGATTCGCGCGTTAAGAGGCTCGCTGCGGTCTCAGCGCAGGAGTATGAATCAGATAATGGTTGTGCTACAGTTCGGTGTATCCGTAGTCTTAATCATCACGACGCTGGTGGTGTATAGTCAGCTCTCATTCGTGCGCACCAAAGAACTGGGATTCAAAAAAGAACACACCGTCATTCTGCCGGTCTTTTTGCGAGATCGCGGACTGCGACCACAGGCGCAAACAATCCTCAGTGAATTGCACACACAACCGGGAGTGTTGAAGGCGTCGGCATTTCACATGACGCCTGGACAGATCGGTCCGGACAGACTCATTTTGCGCGCCGAAGGGCATGGTGATACGACATTCAAGCTTTATTGGAACGGCATTGATGACAATTATCTCGATCTGTTTGGATTATCCATTGCATCGGGCAGGAGCCTTGTTGGTATGCCGCCTGGCTTCCGCAAAATCGACGAAAACAAATGGGAAAGTTCCGCATTGATCAATGAAACAGTCGCACGGGAACTCGGATGGGACGATCCTGTGGGCAAGTCCTTTTTTTATACAGATGGCCCGTTTCAGATACATGTAATCGGCGTGGTTAAGGATTACCACAACCAGTCGCTGCACCACGGCATTGCACCCATGATATTGCAAAACTCCACCAGTTTGAACCGAATCGCCGTGCGCCTGGCACCCGGCGACCTGAAAGCGCAACTCGCCGCGCTGGAAAGCGTGTGGAAGCAGTTTTTGCCGGACCGGCCTTTTGAGTATCAATTTTTCAACGAAGTGCTCGATGCGTATTACCAGTCGGAGATAACCCTGCAAAAGGTGTGCGGGGTTTTTGCCGCGCTGTCCATCTTTATAAGCTGTTTGGGAATGCTCGGATTGATCGCATTTGCCACACAACAGCGCACCAAAGAGATCGGCATTCGCAAAGTACTCGGCGCTACGGAAGGAAATATCATCCTATTGCTAACCCGCAATTTCCTGTGGCTAACTATCATAGCCAACGTAATCGGATGGCCAGTGGCGTACTATCTCATGTCCACCTGGCTCAATGATTTCGCCTACCGTATCAACCTGGAGCCATTCATGTTCATTGCAACAGGGCTATTGACACTGGGAATTGTGCTCATCACCGTGGGCGGACAAGCCTGGCGTGCGGCCTGCGCCAATCCAGTTGACGCACTGCGAGATGAGTAGCGAACGCATTCTTTTCATCCACATGCTCGACTCAAAAAAGGAGATGATAAAATGTATAAAGCGATCAACATATTTGTTTTTCTTCTGGTCTTTGCATCATTGAATACCGCATTTGCTACTGAGTCAGCGGAAATGGTTTTTAATCAAGGGATCGATTATCTTTACGAAGGCGAATGGGAAAAAGCTGGCAAATCATTCAAAAAGGCCATCGAATTAGATCCTAATTTTCAAAAACCCCATGAATATTACCAGAATGTCGAGTTCTTTTTCTTTGAGAGAAAGGAAGAAATACGCACCGAATACAGAGAACGGATCAAAAAAGACCCCCAAAATGCTGTTCTATATGTTCTCTTAGCTCGTATTCTTGATCGGAATTCTGAAGAAAGAATTGAACTGCTGGAGCAAGCAATAGCTGTAGATTCGACCTTTACGCCCGCTTATACTCAGTTGCGCTTTGCATACCACCAAAATTATGAAAAAGCTCAAGATATCCTTTCAAAGGGATTAAAAATCCAGCCCCATTCAATCGAATTGCTTGATGCACAAGCAGGGTTGTTTGCATCTATGGGAAAATCTGAACGCGCACAAGACCTGTATCGCGAAATCATCACTTCATATCCAGATTCAATCGACGCCTGCTGGGCTTATCGCGCACTTGCGGAGTCAGAAGAAAACGACGAAAAAAGAATAGAATTGCTGGAAAAGACGATGACTTTAATGGAACAAACGGATTACGCCATTTCTGATGTGTATGTGTATTTGTATCGCGATTATGAAAAAACAAATCCTCAAAAAGCTGTAGCCCTGGCCCAAAAAGTAACACAAATTCGCCCTCCTTTTTATGATCGCCGAGCACCATTCGAAGCATACCAATTTCTCTATCGCTACTGGATCAAATCGGATACAACCAAAGCAATAGATGTAACAGTCCAAGCTTTGAACTCAGGTTCAAGACACTATGAAATCTATGCATATCTGGGCTATCAACTCATTGAAATAAAAAGAGAGATTCCATTAGCAATCCAGTTGCTTAACAGGGCTAAAAAATTCAATGGTCCAAGCCAGTTGTGAGGACGTACTCACGGAGGTATTTCCCCGCGCAGCCAAAGCGAATATTCAAAGACCTCTGAAGAGTTGGACGCGTATTATGAAAGTTTGCTTGGGCGTGCCAAATTTGTCAAAAAAGACTACACGGAAGCGATTCAGCATTTGTCATCAGCAATAGGCAAAATGGGTGATTCCGCTTTAGATGCTGAAGGCTATTTCTGGTTGGGCAGAACATACGAAAAGATAGAAAAATGGGATGATGCAATGGTCGCATACGCAAATAGTTTGGCAGAAAGAGAAGATAAGAATGTGCGTAAGTTTGCCGAGCGTCTGGGAAGCCAAATTACCGGGCTAAAAACATCTGTTCCTGAAAAAAAAGTCGTCACTATTGATGAACTAATCTCGGAAGCACAGATCAAAAAAAGTATTCCTGCACCGGATTTCCAGGCGGAGACCCTTGAGGGGGAAAAGGTCTCTTTGTCAGACTATCAAGGCAAAGTTCTAATACTTGACTTTTGGGCTACGTGGTGTGGACCCTGTTTAGCAGAATTGCCATATTTTCAAGAGTTAGTGAATCTCTACAAGAACGACCCATCCGTTGCTTTTCTCACAATTAGTCAGGATCGATCCAAAGATGTCGCCCGAAAATTCATTGAGCAAAAGGGTTACACATTTCCCGTTATTTTTGATACGGGTATCGGCCAACTTTTCGAAGTTGAAGGCATTCCCCTCTTAATAGTTATTGATAAAGAAGGAAACATACGATACAAGCATTTTGGATTTGACCCCAACAATGTTGACTTCGTCCAACTGATGAAGAAAGAGATACAGATCGTCCTGATGAAATAATCCGGTCGCTTATTGATGCAATACAGAGACTTGAGACAGAGCCTTCTCTTTCTTCACATTATGGCAGTGATCAAGAGACCTTGATTACTTTCCCTTACAGAAAGAAGCCCCGATGAAACACTCGTCACACCAGACCACTCTAAGAGATGACGCGACGTATGGACTTGGAGAAATCACGCTTCAGCATCCACCCGAAACGTCTCCTATTACCCCAGCCACTCGTATCTCAATTGAGGCAATCGGTGTACACAAACACCTGCTTCACGGTATTGGAATCGATTGGGGATGTGGCGGCGGATGTCTCTCCATCGCTGCCAGTCGAATTCCCGAAGTGAACCGCATAGTTGGATTCGACATCTCTGAAGAAGACGTGGCGACAGCCAGCGAGAACGCGCGATTGAACAGGGTCGAAGCCAAAACCAAATTCATGCGCTCTGACTCCTTCGAGCCATTTTCCGACACGGACCGACGTGAACTGGAAAGCCTGAAAGGAAAAGTGAATTTTATCCTGGCCAACCCACCATCCAGCGAGAACGATGACGGATTCGAATACAGAAGAATCGTTCTGCGCGGTGCCAGAGAATTCCTGGTAAGCGGGGGTTGTGTATTCCTCAGCATCTCCTATCAGTACGGCATGCCGCGGATTACCAACCTGGAGAAAGACGTCCCGGGATTCCATCACGAAGGCGTTCTGGCGACCACGGATTGTGTTCCATTTGATCTTGCGCGACCAGACCTGATGCACTGTTTGGAATCATACGCGCTTGAAGAAGACAGAGGTGGACTCGAATACACCTTTTGCAACCCATTGCAACCATCTGAAAGCCTGGACGCTCGAGCCTCTTTGAAGCTGTTCAATCAAACGCAACAAAGCCCCTTATCGAGATGGCAAACCCATCTATTCAGGTATTCCTGATTCACCTTTTATCACAAGGAATAAACACTAATGAACAGTAAGGACTACTTTGATCGCGTTGCTCAGGACTGGGACGAAATGCGCGAAAGTTTCTTCTCCGATGAAGTCAGGGAAGAAGCACTTTCTACCGCTGCTGTCCAAAAAGGCAAAACTGCCGCTGACATCGGCGCGGGCACAGGCTTTATCTCCGAAGGTCTGATACAGAAGGGACTTCAGGTCATTGCAGTTGACCAGTCTGAAGCAATTTTAAAAGAAATGAAGAGAAAATTTGCGGACATTGAGACGATTGACTATCGCGTTGGACAAGCCCAAAACTTGCCCATACCCAATGCAACAGTTGATTATGCTTTTGCCAACATGTATCTCCACCATGTTGAATCCCCGTCAGAAGCAATCGCAGAAATGGTCCGAATCCTGAAGCCTGCCGGTAAACTGGTAATCACGGACCTGGACGAACACGAATTCGACTTCTTGCGAGAAGAACACCACGACCGCTGGATGGGTTTCAAAAGAGCAGATATCGCAGAATGGTTTCAGAGCGCGGGACTGAGAGACATATATATTGACAGCATCGGTACGTGTTGCGAAGCGCAGTCGAGTTGTGGCAGCGAGTTTGCCAGCATCGGTATATTCATAGCTTCGGGTGGAAAATAATTATTGGCTATTAGAGCGTTAAAAAAGCAATGTTCTCACAATTCAGAATGAGGCCAAAATGATTTTGAGTTATCTCCGCACATCTTTCCGCAATCTTTTTCGACACCGCCTTTACACGCTCGTCAACATCCTTGGTCTTGCCGTGGGGATGGCAGCTTGTATCCTCGTCGGTCTGTTCTTGCAGCACGAGTTCAGCTATGACGCCTATCATCGGGACATAGACCGTATTCATCGCGTAATGCGATTTGTACACCCATCAGGTGGCGGCCTGCCATACTATCCATTCGGCACTCAATATCGGGCTGGCTCCACACTTGTCGATGAATTGCCCGAAATTGAGGATATGACCCACTTCATCACGCGGCCCATGTGGGCTGGTCTTGAAGATCGCGGCTTTGATGTGCGCGGTACTGTGGCCGACTCCAATTTCCTGCGCTTTTTCACCTTCCCATTAATTGACGGAAGCCAGCCACCCGAATTAACACCTGGATCCGTCTATATCACAGAAAGTTTTGCACAAAAGCTCTTTGGCACCACTGAAGTTATCGGGCGAACGCTCAAGATTTACTACAAGTGGGTGGAAGGCGACTTCTACATCGGTGGTATTCTCCGAGACCAGCCGGCTGCTACATCGGGTGAGTTTGTGTTTGACCTGTTAATCACTTATGAAGGAACCTCAGGACCCGGAAGTCCACCATGGAGAAGGCAGTGGTATCCCGCAACAAAATTCCTTGTTCTGAAAACCTTTGTTCGGCTCGCGCCCGATGCCTCTCTATCATCTCTTCGTTCCAAACTCCATGATTTTGCACGCCGTCATCTGGGCAATGGCGCAGACCCGCGTGACACCTACGACCTTATGCCCTTGCGTCATCAGCATTTGTATGCCCGACGCGATTTCCAATTACAGATGGATGTGTTGGACCAACAGGACGGTCTTGTGCAGGGGGACATCAACCGCTGCTATACTTTTGGCCTTATAGGAGCAATCATTTTGGCACTGGCATGTGTCAATTTCGTAAACCTTTCCACAGCACGGGGAGCGAACCGCGCCCTGGAAGTTGGTGTGCGCAAGGCCGTGGGATCCACACGCGCCCAGCTTGTCGTCCAGTTTCTCGGAGAGACAATTCTCCTCGCCGGGATATCGGCTATTTTGGCACTTGCCATTGTCGAGCTTACCCTTCCCACAGTCAACAACCTGCTAATTTCTTCTTTACAAATAAACATCTGGTCTGTCGTCGGTGCTGCATTGCTCGCACTTTTTGTCGGTCTAACTGCCGGTATCTACCCAGCGGTGTTCTTATCATCTTTTGCTGCTGTACAAGTTCTAAAGGGATCAGGACAGAAGATCGGCGGACGGTCCCAACTCCGACGGAGTCTGGTCATTTTCCAATTTGCCATTTCGGTAGCCCTCGTCATCGGTACCCTCATTGCCTGGCAGCAAACAAACTATATTCGCACACGCGACCTCGGGTTTGCAAAAGAGGGCTTAATTACAATGCCCCTGATTAAAGAAGACCGACGCTTACGCAAGCACTTTGAAAGCATTCGAGACCGTTTTGAAGCAAGTCCCGACGTTCTGGGCGCGACCGTTTCTCTGGCTCCGCCCGGTTATGAAAATAATACTGACCGCTGGTTGGTCAGACGGCTGGACCACGCAGATTCTGTGAATGTCCACTACCTGTCGGTGGATCACAAATTTACCGAGGTCTATGGCATCCCCATCCTCGAAGGCAGACCATTGACCCTAACTGACAAGGATCAATTAAACTTACTCCTGAACGAAACAGCCGCTCAGGCACTGGGCGGCGCAAAACCGGGTACCGTCCTGCGCGTTTGGGGTAGGGATTTCATTGTCATCGGTATTTTCAAAGACTTTCACAACAGCAGTCTGCACAATCCCGTGCGACCCCTGATGCTTGTATATCGACCCGAGTACGATTATGTCACCGTGAAAGTGCGTATGGACAACCTGCCCAAAACACTGGACTTTCTCGCATCAGTCTGGAAGGACTTTGTACCGGCTCACGCCTTCAAATTCCTCTTTGTCGATGATTTTTTAAACAACTTCTACCGCGGCGAAATGCGTACTCAGACGGCCTTCACTTATCTTTCGGGCCTGGCCATTTTTGTCGCCTGTCTGGGGCTTTTGGGCCTGATTGCCTACACCACAGAAGTTCGCACCAAAGAAATCGGCGTTCGCAAAGTCCTTGGAGCATCGTCTGGCGATATTCTAACTCTCCTCCTGAAGGAATTTGCAGTGCTCATCATCATCGCAAGTCTGCTGGCATGGCCTGCCGCATATCTCTTCACCCGGTCCTGGCTGGACCGTTTTGCCTACCGAATTGATCTGGATCCAGGCGTTTTTCTCGCCGGAAGCCTGCTGGTGCTTGTGATCGCATTCTGCACCATCAGCTTTCAAGCCATCCGCGCTGCACGCGCCAATCCAGTTGATGCGCTGCGTTATGAGTGACCGGAGAGGCAAGACGAAGGCATTCTCAGTTTCCAATTACAGACGAAAGTAGTCTGGGGAAAGCCACTGGCATAAGACTTCCGGAGATCGCTTCATGCTGAAGAACTATATCGCAGTCTTGATTCGGTATATGCTGAAAAACAAGCAATATGTTGTATTGAATATCGCGGGACTTGCCATAGGAATGACCACTGTGATGCTTATCGCGCTCTTTGTCCAGCATGAGTTTAGTTATGACCGCTCTCACAAAGATTCTCATCTGCTCTACCGCGTCTTACGAGAGACGCGATCCGAACAGGGTCAATCCACATACTCAGAGCGACTGTCTGGCGCGCTTGGCCTGGTTATTCGGGAAGAAATGCCAGAAGTAAATCAAGTCGTCCGTCTGCATCGCCGTGACGCCTGGATAAAATATCAAGACAGGGTGTTTGAACAGATCTTATGTCTGGCCGATGAAGGGCTTCTGGAGACGTTTCACTTTCCCATCCATACCGGAGGACCAGCCCAGCGGGTGCTCAGGGAACCGGGATCAATCCTGGTAACGCAATCCGCAGCTCAAAGATTCTTTGGAAGCGAGAACCCCATCGGTCAGGTCCTTTCAGTAGAAAACTACTTATTCGGAGGGGAATACTGTGTGGCAGGTGTTCTGAAGGATATCCCGAATACATCTACGATCTTTTTTGATTTTCTCGTCTCTCCGGAGAGTCTGAGGAATGAATTCAGATACTGGGACACATGGCTTCCACGGGGAGCCGCTCGCGTTGAGATCTATTTGCGCCTTTCCGAAACCGCCTCTTTGAAGAGCCTTGAAGCAAAGCTGAATGACGCAATGCTGAGACATATGGGCGAGGAGATTGCGAGGACCAATGCCTATCATCTTCAGCGTGTAACCGACATTTATCTGCTCTCGGGAGACCGATTCGGCATTCTCAAACAGACATTCAGCTATATCATCAAGCGGCCGTATGGGAGCCTGGGAACCGTGGAGCAAGCCTCGCTCATCGGAGTCCTTATTCTCGTCATTGCCGCAATGAATTTCGTGAATCTGTCCACGGCCCTGTCGATCAGCCGAAACAGAGAGGTCGCACTGCGAAAGGTTGTAGGAGCAACCCGGGGCCAACTGATCAGGCAATTCTTAGGGGAGTCCCTGCTGCTGTCCCTACTTGCGCTACTGGTCGCCTTTGTTCTAACTGTGCTCACGCTACCTGTATTCCGATCCTTTATCGACCGACCTCTGTTCATCAGTTCAGGAGACTTCCCCTCGATTGCAGTTTCGTCACTCGGACTGGCTTTGATTGTCGGCCTTACGGCGGGACTCTATCCGGCCATTTTCCTCTCTGGTTTCCAACCGGCGAGTACCCTCAAGGGCGTCCCTCAGCTTGGATCGAGCAAAAGAGGCCGACTTCGAAAAGTGCTGGTCATCCTTCAGTTCTCAATATCCAGCATTCTGATTGTGGGCACCCTGGTGATATCCAGCCAGCTATCTTTTATCCGCACGCAATTTGGGTTCAATAGAGACCATATTGTCCTGTTGCCAATTTTCCAGGTAGCCGGTAGCGTCGAAGAGCTTGGACCACTCGGGACCCAGTTAAAAAAACGGTTTCAGACGATAAAGCAGGGCTTCCTCGAGCACCCCAATGTTCTGAAGGCTTCAACGTCGCGATTTTATCTACAGGACTGGTCAGCACACTATAAATTCAGAACGCCAGAGATGGCTGAATTTTTGGAGATGCGGACATTTCCAGTGGATGAGGATTTTTTCGATCTGTATGAAATTCCGTTCGTGGATGGGAAGACGTTCCCAAGGGAGTACACGGCCATCGCACATCGAGAACGAATCAGGACGGGACAAGAGGAGTACTTCATTCTCAACGAAGCCGCCGTAAAGCGTCTGGGATTGACTCATCCCGTCGGACAGTCATTTGAATGGGCAGGACGAACGAGAGGAACGATCATCGGCGTTGTGAAAAACTTTCATTTACGCACGCTTCATGAGGAAATCGAGCCAGCCGTATTCACAACAGAACACTGGAATATGAAAATCCTGCATCTGAAGATCGCATCAGAGGGTGTGCCCGAAACCCTGGAATTCCTCAAAGAAACCTGGCACCGTTTTCTCCCTCAGCGTCCGTTCGACTATGAATTCCTTGATGCGCGTTTGGATTTTTACTATAGAGAAGAAATACGACTGGGCCAGATCTTCGGCACATTTTCTTTAATCGCCATCTTCGTTGCTTGTTTAGGACTCGTCGGTCTCTCATCCTTCATGATTCAACTTCGAACCCGAGAGATCGGCGTACGAAAGGTCCTGGGCGCCTCTGTATCAAACATCGTACTATTGCTCTTCAGCGAGTTTTCGAAGTTGATCGTCGCTTCAAATCTCATTGCTTTGCCGATCGCATTCTATCTCCTGAGCCGCTGGCTTGAGAGCTTTCCTTACCGGATTCAATTGGGCATAGAGCCATTTCTTTTAAGCGGAATTATTACGATCGTCGCTTCTCTCACGACAATCAGTTTCCATGCTTTCAGAGCGGCGACAACCAATCCAATAAACGCATTGCGGACAGAATAGATCAGGGGGATGTGATGTTCAAGAATTACTTGACGGTCGCTTTTCGGAATCTGCTTCGGCATAAGCTCTATTCGTTCATCAGCCTCTGCGGACTGGCCGTCGGGCTAGCTTGTTTTATCGTAATCTACTTATTCGTTCAGTATGAATTAAGCTACGATCAAGACTACCCTGAAGCGGATCGCATTTATCGCGTGATTCGAGAGACACCGAAGGCGGGGGGATCGGGATCGACTTTTAGCTGGGCGACATCGGGCAGACTGGGACCGGCTCTCGTGCGGGATTTCCCGGAAGTAGAATTATCGGCCAAGATATCTACCAGAGACGTTGTGGCTCGGTCTGAGGACAAAATATTTGATCTGTCTGTCAACCTGGTGAATGCTGGATTCTTCGAGATGTTCGGCCTGTCATCCGTGTCAGGCGATATTCAGGCACTTTCCAAAACCCCATACACCGCAATGTTAACGGAATCGGCGGCCAGACGAATCTTTGGTCGAGAGAATCCGGTAGGCAAGGTGATCCGGTTTGATAAAACCTCAGTCAGAGGAGAGTATCAAATCCTGGGCGTACTGAGAGACCTACCCAAAACTTCCACGCTTCATCTGGAGATGGTGCATTGCACGCCAGGATCATTTAACCTGTGGGACGACTGGCTGCGCAGATCAGCGTTTACTGGTTTCCCAACATTTATTCGGCTCAAATCCGGAACAGATGTCGAGGCACTCGAACGCAAGATGTCGAATTCTATCGCGCGGTATCTCGGCGAAGATATGAAGTCAATGGCCGCATATCACCTTCAGCCTATGACAGAATCGCATCTGTATTCGATCGTGGACTATGGCATAGAGAGTAACGGGAATATTCACCATGTCATGATGCTTACCGCAGTGGGCATCTTTATGATGGCGATTGCGTGTATCAATTATACGAATCTATCCACCGCCCGTTCTGCCAGACGGGCACGAGAAGTGGGCTTGCGCAAAGTCGTTGGCGCCTTCAAGAGACAGTTGTTCCTGCAATTCCTCGGAGAATCAATGCTGCTGACGCTTCTGGCTATGGTACTGGGCCTGGCGTTGGCCGAATTGACCTTGCCCTGGTTCAGCGGATTTATGGGCCGCGATTTGGCTCTGGAAATGGACGCCTCGTTGTGGTTTGCATTGGTGGGTATATGGCTTCTGACTACCCTACTGGCCGGGAGCTATCCGGCATTCCTTCTCTCGGCCTTTCATCCAGGTAATGTACTTAAAGCCGACTTACAATCAGGCGCGAGTGGCGTCTGGTTGCGGCGAGGGCTTGTGGTGTTTCAGTTCGCGCTGTCGATTCTACTGATGATTAGTACGGACGCTGTTTCCCAGCAACTCTCATATCTTCGAACTAAAAACCTCGGCTATCGCAGCGATCAGATCATCGTGATGCCAATTTTTGCTCGCCACGCAAGAACAGAATCTGACTACCTGAAACATCTCGCTGTCAGATACGAGACAGTAAAGCAGGCATTCCTGGCGCATCCGAGCGTACTAAAAGCTACGGCATATCGGTTTACCATGGGGACACGCGGAATGACTGGAGAAGGTGGAATGACGGTGGAAGGAGGCCCACCCTTGCGGGATCTTCATCCGAAAGGAGATGCCAATATGGATGTTCTGTTCATACCGATGCAGGAGGTGGATGAAGATTTTCTGGATACCTTTGAGATTGACCTGGTCGCAGGACGTATCACAGAGAATGCGATTCCTCACGGGCCTACAATCGATCAGCGGAATATGGATATGTTGCTTACGGAATCAGCGATCCAGATGTTGGGATGGAAAGGTGATGGCTTAGCGTCAAGAACAGGTCCTATCGGTCGCCAGATGACCGCGAAATTCTGGAGAGGCGAATTGACAGTCGTCGGCGTGATAGAGGATTTTCAGTTGGGTTCTTTACACGAAAAGATAGGGCCAACCGGCATCTACTTTCGCCGAGGCTGGTTTCGACATTTAGCACTCCGAATCGATACCAAAGATTTGCCATCAACCATAAAATTTCTCGAACAGACGTGGCATCGCTTTGTGCCGGACGCGCCATTTGAGTTCGAGTTTCTGGATGATCGACTCGCCCTGGCTTACGAAGCCGAGACGCGCTTGGGACAAATGTTCCACATCTTCTCTGGACTGGCTATTCTGGTAGCTTGCCTGGGGCTTTTTGGTCTTGCCGCATTCACAGCGGAACGGCGAACCAAAGAGATCGGTGTACGCAAGGTGTTGGGTGCTTCGTCGTTGAACATCGTGACAATGCTGTCCAAAGAGTTCTTGAAGCTTGTGGTTGTGGCCAACTTGATCGCCTGGCCGATGGCCTACTGGGTGATGGATGGTTGCAAAACTTCGCCTATCGGACAGCAATGGGATGGGATCTATTCGTGTTGAACGGTATTCTATCGGCGTTGATCGCACTTTTAACAGTGGGGTACCAGGCTGTTAGGGCGTCCCTGGCAAATCCAGTCATAGCACTGCGACACAACTGACCAGGAGACAGGTATCGTGTATCGGCGGCATCGTAGCTATCGAGCATTCTATCGGACTTTGCTGATGATGAAGGCGTTCTCAGTTTCCAATCGCAGACGAGAGTAGTCTGGGGAAAACCACTGGCATAGCCGAAGACCTGGCATCGTGCGATGCAGAAAGGGAACAACAATGCCACTTAATATTGAAGAAATGCGTATCAGACTCAGCGAATTTCTTGAACACTCGCAGTCCAATCCCTTATCGTCTGACGATTCTCCATTACGCCAAATGTGTCTGGAAGTTGAGACTGAAATTGATTCCCACTTGACTCCAGAGTTAGTTCACTTAGCCGACGACATCTACAGATATTTGGGACAGGACGGATTGGAGAAACGCATTTCTCTTCATCGAACATATATCGATGCTGCGCCCAATGTAGAGGAGAGATTCTGGTCAAACTGGCATTTGGTTGATACGCTCGCAGTTATGAGACGGAACAGCGAAGCAATTGAGGAACAGAAAGCATTTTACAAATGGGCGCGTGCGGAACTGACCATTGGTCACATGGTAAAAACCCTATTTGATAGTACTCAAGCAAGATGCTGGGTAGTAGAAAACCAGGGCGAAGATTGGTTTAAGCTCTACTACAATGTTTTGGGAAAAACGGAATCTGCCCAAATTGACCGGCAGGATCTTTGCATATTTATACGTACAGGATCTGAGGTCGCGGCAATGGCAGAGAAATTTCCTGAAGCTATGACGGAAGCCAATCGACTTGGCGAGATAAACCAGGATCCCGAATGGAAGCATTACATACAATTCTGGCTTGGAGCAATTACGACAAAACTTGAGGTTTATCGCAAGCAGAGCTTTTGGGATCAATATGACCAGCTTTCTGAGGAGACAATTTCTCTCGTTGAGAGAAATGTCATAAACCCAAAAAAGAAAATATCCGTATCTGACCTTGCCTGGATAGCCCATGATTTGGGTGCATGTCTCATGTGGGCAAAAAGATATAAACAAGCCAAACGGCTTCTGGAAATAGCTATAGAGCAAGATGATAGCGGTGGGTCACATTTTTTTCTTGCCACCTGTATCTGGGCTTCCGAAAAAGATCGAAGTCAGACTTTGTATCACCTGAGATATGCTCAACAAACAACAAAGCGCAATGTTTTAAATCGAGGAGGATATTATAAATTCTTCCTTAATCTTCCTGAATTTGAAGACGTAAAAGATGATGCGGATTTTCTTGAGGTTTTGGGACAGAGATCAGAAGATTAACCAGTTAGCCTGCGTCCTGTAAGCCCACCCAACCATTTTAAAGATTTTCACAACAGCAGTCTGCACTATCAGCTTTCAGGCCATCCGGGCTGCATTATGAGTGAATTAGAAGGACAACCCACAGAAAGGTGTTTAAGTGCAAGACCTATCGGGAGGGTGTGATGTTCAAGAACTACTTCGAATGAAATCGGACTCTGTTCAACCACTGTCGCAGGTTAAAATTGCTGGCATATTCTCAAAACGCAAAAGGTTCGGGGAAGAGGCCAAAAAATTTGAATTATTGGACAATTTCAGGTGTATGCAATAGATAGAAGACTCAAAAATATTAAAGGAGAAAAAACCAGTGCCAAATTTTGGAGCCAGTGCAGTAGTTGTCTCAGACGGACAAGTTCTACTCATTAAGCGGAAGGATGTCGAGGTCTGGGCATTACCCGGTGGTGCAATTGATTCAGGCGAATCGACTGCACAAGCGGCGATACGCGAAGTCAAAGAGGAGACGGGGATCGACATCCATCTCGTACGCCT
Source organism: Gemmatimonadota bacterium (assembly GCA_026706845.1). Taxonomy (NCBI): domain Bacteria; kingdom Pseudomonadati; phylum Gemmatimonadota; species Gemmatimonadota bacterium. The sequence continues at coordinate 15,127 of JAPOXY010000085.1, read as the reverse complement.
GGTTGGTATATACTCAAGTCCAAACTGGCGCTCAGGCGGTGACCATGCGATCGTTTACGCGGCCATTCCGAAGAATGACAAACCGGTACCTCAAGCGAACGAGGTTTTAGATGTTGGCTATTTCAGTCCAGATCAGTTGCCCGAACCGTTTACGTGGTGGCATCGTCGAAGAATTGATGATGCTCTGCGTGGGGTCACAGGCGTTTCTTGCGTACAGGACAGAGTCTGGACACTGGCCCCGAACCTGAGCCGCCGAGAGATATACGACATGTTGAGCCGTTCAGGTTTATCGCCCAGTGACTTTTATGAACAGTATTTCACTGAAATAGGACAGGTCGGAGAGAAAATCGAAGTTGACGGCGTTTCGGTAATAAAAGAATAGCCCAAGGAACTGTGTATGAGAATCGCCATTTTTTCTGACATTCACGGAAATATCATTGCTCTTGATGCCGTTCTCAAGGACATAGCAAATTCGGAGCCATTCGATGAGTATTGGATCCTCGGAGATCTTGTAGCATTGGGACCCTGTCCAGTCGAAGTTCTCGAACGCGTTTCCGCATTGCCAAACACCAGGATCATCCGTGGCAACACAGATCGTTATGTCTTCGCTGTTGACCGTCCCCCACCGTCGATGCAGGAAGCCGCGAAAGACCCAAGCAAATTGACGGCGCTTGTAGAGTGTGCAGCAACTTTTTCGTGGACTCAAGGTGCCATAACAAATGCAGGTTGGTTGAACTGGTTGTCTGAGTTGCCTCTTGAGATAGAAGCCAATCTGCCAGACGGAACGCGAGTCCTTGCTGTTCACTCTGCACCCGGGCGAGATGACGGCCTGGGTATCAAGGCAGGTCTAAACGAAGAGGAACTCGCGCTTGTGCTGGGCGACTGCGATGCAGACTTGATCATAGGAGGCCATCACCACCGCACCTTAGATGTAATGGTCAATGGCCGTCGAGCAATTAACATCGGCTCTGTGAGTAATCCACATCCCCCAGACCTTCGTGCAAGCTATGTGATTTTGGAATCAGATGAATCAGGTTACCAGATCCATTTTCGGCGTGTGGACTACGACCAGGCAGCGGTTATTGATCAACTGATCCAGATCAGACATCCGGCGAGCGAATGGATAATCAAACACTTTCGGGAGTAGCTAACTCTAAGTGTGAGAATCAGCAATTTTTAAGTTGACACGCTACGTTACGTTATAAGTGAACGGAAAGGCTAAGACTTCTTTGAAGATCGAGTCCCTCTACCGCAGGCTGAAAGCTCTGTGGCACATTAAAATACTTTTTCTTTACTGATGTGAGCGTACAAGCATTTTTACAAAATAACAGGCAATGCGCCTGACTTTGTTCACTCTGAAAAAAGTTCAGCCTTGAAAAACGGTTATTATTGATTATTTTATAGGGAAATAGCCGTATTGCGCCGCAAACATCAAGAGGTCTATCATGAAAATCACGATGGATATTCCCGACGATCTGGCCGCGCGGTTGCGCGATAGAGAAGATCACGCCGAAATTATAGAACTTGGACTTCGCAAAATTGATGCAAATGCGCATTCGACCTTTGAAGATGCTTCGGAGATATTAGAAAAGCTGATCGCCCTTCCTTCTGCCGAAGAAATTATAGAACTTCGACCATCAGATAGATTACAAAAACGAATTGACGCTTTGCTAAAAAAGAATCGCACTGAGGGATTGCAGCCCGAAGAAGAAAAAGAATGGGCACACTATGAATATCTTGAACATCTGATTCGGTTAGCCAAAGCAAACGCTGCCTTAAAGCTCAAGACCTAATGAGTTCATCATATATTCCCACCAATCTGCGTAGTCAGGTTATTGAACGTGCTAATGAACTATGCGAATACTGTCTTATTCCACAATCATTTTCATTTTCTACACACCAAATTGATCACATCATTGCCCAAAAACACGGTGGGCAAACAATCTCTGAAAATCTCGCGCTTTCATGTTCATTATGCAATAAGCATAAGGGAAGCGACATAGCATCTATTGATCCACAAACAGGGAGTATCACCTCGCTGTTCAATCCTCGCCAGGATATTTGGGATGATCATTTCGCATTGCAGGTATCTGGAAATATTCATCCACTATCGCCAAAAGGTCGCGCAACAGCTCGCCTGCTCCAATTTAATCAATCCTTTCGCACCCTGGTCTTCCGACAGGGTTCGATGAAATTTCTGTATCTCAAAATTGCCCCTCAAAATATGCGTGAAACCCTTCAATTTATTGGACAAATGTGGAAGGAACTACTACCCGAACGACCTTTTACCTATGCATTTTTAGACGAAAAACTGGACCACACAAACTATGCGAAAGAAATTCAGTTGAGTCATGTTTTCAGCGCATTCTCTGCATTGGCCATTCTCATCTCTTGTTTGGGACTACTTGGCCTGGTCTCATTCATGGTTGAGCGACGCACAAAAGAAATTGGAATCCGAAAGGTATTAGGTGCCTCAGAGTACAATATCTTGCGATTATTCTTAAAAGAATTTTTGTTCCTGGTCGTTATATCAAATGCGATTGCTCTCCCCATCGCCTACTGGAGCATTCGCCAATGGTTAGAATCATTTGCCTATCGAACACAGGCGGAAATCACCCTATTTGCGGGCACGGGATTATTAACCCTGTTCATTACCGGGACCACCGTAGGATTTCTCATCTTAAAGAATGCGCGCAGAAATCCGGTTGACGCGCTGCGTTACGAGTGAACAGAGCGATAAAGACTTCAAGGACACTTTTTTCACATGCTCGAACAATAAAAATTATGCGTGATGTACCTACCCACTTAAGAGTAATTCTCATCGGCGGCTCATCCCACTCAGGAAAGTCGGCCCTATCCGAGTCGATAGCCGAAAATCTGGGGTGGAACCGAATCTCCACAGACACACTTGCCCGTCATCCTGGCCGACCATGGCGACCCGCACCAGAAAAGGTACCCGACCATGTGGCGGAACACTATCTCTCCCTATCAGTTGACGAACTAATCAAAGATGTACTCCACCACTACAGGGTCAATGTATGGCCAAAAGTTGAGGAAATTGTCGCGTCTCACATCAATGATCCTTCCCGAGGGGGATTAATCATAGAAGGATCAGCGCTATGGCCCGAACTTGTAGCAACCCTGAACTTCGCAAATATTTCTGCATTATGGCTTACAGGGAGTGAGGAGGTTTTTCGGCAGAGGATTCGCGATGAAAGCCTGTATCATTCGAAGTCGCTTCGGGAACGAAGAATGATTGATAAGTTTCTGGAACGCACGCTCGTCTATAACGCACAGATGATTGAAATCGTCAACCAACATGGTTTCATTCTCGTAGATGTTCAACAATCTAATTTAGCAGAGCTAACCCAAAGGTGCTTATCAATACTCAGGAGTTCCCGCTGAATAGGCTATTTAGCGGGAATCTTTTATTTTTGAGAAATTTGTCGGCTGACATCTCAACAAACAAAAGGAACAGAAAATGATTTTAGAAGTTGCAATATGGGACGTTAAGCCAGAGCGTGAAAAGGAATTTGAAGCAGCTTTTGGCGAGGCGCAAAAAATTATATCGCGTCGTAAGGAGAAAGACCATGTATTCAAGATTTATCCTGAGAACTCTGGGAAGTTTTTCAATTCTCTTTTTTTGTAATACACAAAATATAATGGGGAATGAGTTGAATATCGCGGCAGAGATCGGAGATACCACCAAAGTAAAAAACTTACTAAAGAAAGGCGTAAATATAAATGAGCGGGATAGATTTGGAAGAACACCTCTCATTTACGCAGCTCTGAATGGTCATGAGCACATCATAAACATGCTGCTCGAATCTCATGCTGAGATTCATGCCAAAGATCATTTCGACCAAACGGCATTGATTGCAGCAGTCAATAAAGGACATGTGAACAGTGCTAAAATTTTGCTAAAAAATGGGGCTAATCCATCGGCTCCCAATAGTGAAGACGAGCTTCCTGTATTTATAGCCTTTGAACGGGAAGACTTCGAAATGGTAGATTTATTATTAAAGTACGGAATCAAAATTAACACTATAGACAAAAAAGGTAGGACCGTTCTTCAGAGAATTATTGAATCAAATGATGTAGAACTCGTGCGAACAGTTTTAAGACGTGGTGTGGATGAAAGATATATCGTACATCTGGCTGCCAGTGTAGGCGACACAACATTGTTAAAGACATTCTTAAAAAATAAAATAAATATCAATCAAAAGGATCCATTGGGGAGAACGCCACTGCTATTTGCTCTATTATATGATCGCACGCAATGTGCTGAAATGCTATTGGATCATGGCGCAGACCTTTCGCTTGTCGAAATCAACACTATAGATGAAAGAGGAAAGACCGTTCTTCAGAAAATTATTGAATCAAATGATGTAGAACTCGTGCGAAAAATCTTGAGACAGGGCGTAGATGAGAGATATATCTTGCATCTGGCTGCTGGCGCGGGCGACACAACATTGTTAAAGACATTGTTAAACAACAAAATAAATGTTAATCAGAGAGATCCATTGGGGAGAACGCCCTTGCTATTTGCTCTATTATATGACCGCACGCAAGCTACTAAAATGCTATTGGGTCACGGTGCAGACTTTGCGCTTAACGATGAACAGGGCAAAACCCCATTAATGGTGGCTGCAGAACGAAGAAATATCGAAGGTCTGAAACTCCTTCTGCATGCAGGAGCAAGTATATTCGCACACGATAAACAGGGTTTTAGTACTTTAGAATACGTAACATTTGGTAATATTAACAGGCAGAATCAGGATAAGTGTATAAAACTGCTCAAATCTTTTATGGAGGGTAAAGGATTAGATAGGTGAACTTGTCCAAATATGTGCAATTGGTTCAGTTGAATAATCAAACAGGTAGCTCATTCCATCGGTGACCCGTTAAACGAGCATACACAAAAATCTGTTGACTCAGAATTTCTCTTGATGATTTTGATTCGTAATAGTACACTTTGATAGGATGGAAAAGGAGTGTAATGCCAGAGATTGCCCGATTTTTCGGCATCATAATACGTATGTATGCTGAGCCTAATGCACCTCATCACCGACCTCATTTTCACGCTTATTATCAAGGAGACGTTGGGGTATATGCCATTGATACCATTGAGTTGATTGCGGGTCAACTTCCACGGCGCCAGCAGCGTCTAATTGAGGCCTGGATAGAGTTACACCATGAAGAATTACTGGCAGATTGGGAACGATTACAATCAGGTCGAGCACCTTTCAAAATAGATCCTCTTCAATAAAGGAGATCGACATGCATCATCCCATATATCGCGTAATATTTTTTGAAATACACGCACCCTATACGCTTCGCGTTTGTTTTGACGATGATACGGAACAGATGATTGATTTCCAGACCATATTGGAAGGTGAATTATTTGGGCCTCTTCGGGATTTATCCTTATTCAACCAAGTGCGGATTGATCCAGAGGTCCATACTCTGGTATGGCCGAATGGGGCTGATTTTGACCCAGCTACTTTACACGATTGGCCTGAGCATCTTCCTGAACTTAAGCGCCTGAGCGAGCGCTGGTCTCTCGTCGAGACGGAGGGCTAACGCAGAGGAACTCCAATGTGCTTATGAGAAAAAATGAGGAATTTGGATTGCGACAGCACAGGTACTACAAATTCTATTGTGGTACCGTAAAAACGAATGTGGAATAGCCTGTCTTAATAAGCCATGCAAATCGAGAATATCAAACATCACCTCGATGCCATTGACACATTATCAGAGGCGCAATTTGAACTGTGGGGACCTCTTACAGGTCGAAACACACTAAAAGAATATCGCGAGTTACTCCACTTCGCAGCCGAATCCGAGAGCCTGCCGACCACGCTCGTAGCCGTAGAAAAAGCAACCGTTCTCGGCTCCGTAAACGTAATCGAAAACGATCTGCCACTCCGTCCTGATATTGCACCCTGGTTAGCACAATTATTCGTATTTCCGAATTTTCGACGCCGGGGTGCAGGCGCATTGCTAATTGCGGGTGCGATTGCAGAGACCCGAAAGCTGAACAGGCCGATACTCTATCTGTACACATCCGGAACACTACCGAATTATTACGAGAAACTCGGATGGTCTCGCATGGAAGAAATCGCGTACCTGGGCAAGCGCAGAGTGATAATGGCTTACGAAATCGATTTGGGGATAAAATAGTAGCGATTGCTACGAAATAGATGAGGGGATGACTTCTTGTTTCATAGACAGTTCAAGGCAGGTGCTGAACACTTTTATTTGAAGCAGCTTTTGGCGAGGCGCAAATATAAATGAGATTGATTCAGGTGAATCGACAACGCAAGCTACAGTACGCGAAGTCAAGGAGGAGACGGGGTATCAACGTCCATCTCGTATGCCCTTTTTGGGTGCGTCGAACCAAAAAAGTTTGTCTGCAAATCGATCTTCTTCCCAACCCGGTTGCCCACCAGCCCGCGCGCGCCTGCAATATCAAAATCCTTCAACGCAATCTCAAACTCGCCCTTAACCACAAAAAAATCCCCCGGTGCTCGCTTCTTTGTCTGCTCCGACGCCAGCAAATACGTCGCCTCAAAAGGAATCTCCATCTCCTTATCCATCCCGTGCAGTGAAAACGTCCCCATAGCCAAACCCTTAATAAACGCCCTATCTTCCCCTGTCTCCACAGACACATCCTTCAACCCCGCAATCTCAAACACAATCACCGGAAACTGTTTTTCATCCAACCAATCCGCGCTATGCAAATGCGCGTCGCGCTTCTCAATACCCGTTTCCATACTCGCAACCTGCACCTCAATCTTCCCCGTCATACCCTCCACATTCGCCGGATCCAGCTTCAACGCACCCGAAATCTCCGACGCTGTACCGTGAATCTCCTCCAGCGGTGCCGAACTCACAAACTGAATCTGGTTCTTACCCACCTCATTGCGCAACACAATCGTCTGAACACCTTCAACCGGCAACCCCAATGAAGTCTCCGCCCAGACCTGCTGCGCTGCAACACACCCGAAAAAAAATAAACCAATGATCCACCGCATATTCATGCTTTTTCTCCTTCTCTTGTGGTAACACCCAATCCCCATTTTAGATTCACAAACAACATCCGCGTTCCCGAAATCCTGCAAATATCTACTTGACGTACGCCTTCCCATACTCGTATAATACGCACTTCAAAATCCGCCACAACAAAACTCAGGGAATATCATGGCCTCAATCGTCTATACAAAAACCGATGAAGCACCCGCATTGGCAACGTGCTCTCTGCTCCCAATCATCAAAACCTTCACAGAGCCCGCAGGCATTGAAATAACAATAGAAGATATTTCTCTTGCCGGCAGAATCATTGCGAATTTTCCGGAAAACTTGACCGAAAGCCAGAAACAATCCGATGCGCTGATGGAATTGGGTGAACTGGCAAAAACACCCGAAGCCAACATCATCAAACTGCCCAACATCAGCGCCTCCATACCCCAGTTGACCGCAGCAATCCGCGAACTGCAAGAAAAGGGATATGATATCCCGGACTATCCAGAAGAACCACAAACCGAAGCAGAGCGAGAAATTAAAGACCGATATGCAAAAGTTCTGGGAAGTGCCGTAAACCCCGTCTTACGAGAGGGAAACTCGGATCGCAGGGTGGCCTCTGCCGTAAAAGAATACGCCAAAAACAACCCGCATCCCATGGGCGAATGGACCTCAGAATCCCAATCACATGTGGCATACATGCGCGATGGAGACTTCTACGGCAGTGAACAATCCATCGTAGCAGCAGAAGACGGAACGCTTAAAATCGAGTTTATCGACAGCAATGGAAACACAACGGTTCTCAAAGACGACATATCCGTCCAGACCGGTGAAGTCGTCGATGCAATGGCCATGAACTGTCGCGCACTGCGCGCATTTTACGAAACCCAACTCGAAAATGCAAAAAACAAAGGCGTATTATTCTCACTCCACCTCAAAGCCACCATGATGAAAGTATCAGACCCGATCCTCTTTGGTCACGCGGTCTCTGTCTATTACAAAGACGTATTTGAAAAACACGCCGCTGTATTTGATGAACTCGGCATCGACCCAGACAACGGCATTGGAGAAGTATATACAAAAATTGCGCGCCTGCCAGAAACGCAACGCGCAGAAATCGAATCCGACATTGCCGCCTGTTATACCCATCGCCCGGCCCTCGCGATGGTCAACTCAGATCGCGGCATCACAAATCTACACGTACCCAGCGACGTAATCATCGACGCATCCATGCCCGCAGCAATCCGCGAATCCGGACAAATGTGGGGACCCGACGGTGAACTCCGCGACACCATATACACCATTCCTGACCGCTCTTATGCGCGCATCTATCGCGAAATCATCGACTTTCACAAAGAACACGGAACATTTGATGTCACCACAATGGGCAATGTATCCAACGTGGGATTAATGGCACAAAAAGCAGAAGAATACGGATCGCACGACAAAACTTATGAAATACCTGCAAACGGCCGCGTTCGCGTCATCGATACTTCGGAACAGGTCTTGCTCGAGCACGAAGTGGAAAAAGGGGACATCTGGCGCGCGTGTCAGACCAGGGACCTTCCAATACGGGACTGGGTCAACCTCGCCGTCAACCGCGCGAGAATAACCGGATCAGCGGCCATATTCTGGTTGGACGAAAACAGAGCGCACGACAGAAATCTGATCGACAAAGTCGATACCTATTTGAAAGACTGTGACACAAGCGGTTTAGACATCCAGATACTGTCCCCAACAAAAGCCATGCGCGCAACCCTGCAACGCGCAAAAGAGGGCAAAGACACCATCTCCGTCACCGGCAATGTCTTGCGCGACTACCTCACAGATTTGTTCCCAATACTCGAACTGGGAACCAGTGCAAAAATGCTCTCAATTGTACCCCTTCTCGCAGGCGGAAGCCTCTTCGAAACCGGTGCCGGAGGCTCTGCCCCCAAGCACGTACAGCAATTTGTAGAAGAAGGGCATTTGAGGTGGGATTCAATGGGAGAAATATTGGCCCTTGCCGCATCCCTCGAAGACCTGGGACATAAAACCAACAACAAAACAGCCAGCATCCTATCCGAAACACTAAACGAGGCAACCCGCGTATTTTTAAACAACAGAAAATCGCCTTCGCGCATAGTACACGAATTGGACAACCGCGGAAGCCATTTTTACCTCGCGCTATACTGGGCACAAGCACTGGCCCAACAAAGCGAAGACGCGGCACTTCAAACGCGATTTGCAAAATTGGCACAACAACTCGAAGCAAATGAAACAACCATCATCGACGAACTCAATGCAGCACAGGGTCCACCCGTTGACATGGGCGGCTATTACCTCCCAGACACCGAAAAAATAACAGCAGCCATGCGCCCGAGCGCAACATTCAACGCCATATTGGACAAGGCGTAGAGGACGATCCCTGTGCCGTCCCTCATGATTACCTGTGGGCGACCACAGAGCCTGCCCCGTAATGCTTTTATACGGGGGGGTCGCCCCTACACTTCCCTCTTCCCCTCCAGCACACGCAATAACACCTCTGTCGTCGTCAGCAGATCCAGCGCATTGTGGTACAAAATATCGCGCATTTGCACGGCATTTCCCGACTTGACAAACCGGTGATACGCATTGGGAATCTCCGCGCCTGGAATATCGCCTTGCCGGGTGCGGCGGCAAATATATTGCTCCAGAGTCTGCAACTTGCAATTGGGCAACTGCTTGCCCCAAATGCGACGTCCCGCATGCAACATATCGATATGTGCTTGTCGCATCTGAAACGGCACACCCAGAAACAAACACCGGTCGCGGATATAGGGCAAATCATACGACTTGCCATTAAAGCTCACAACCACCGTTGACGCATCCAACATGGTGACGAAGTGCGACAACAACGCGGCCTCCTCCGTATAATCCCGCGCCAGCAACTGCACGATGCGCAAATCGCCATCAAAATGCCCCAACACACCAATCAAAAACAGCGGCGTACCAGCCGTCAACCCCGTCGTCTCAATATCGACGTAAATCACATCTTCGGCGCATACATCAATCAAAGAATGAAATGTATCATACGGATCATGCGGCACATTGCCCTCATGTAACGCACCAATCGCGCGTTCGTATCGCGCGCCAAACGCGCGCCCACCACCGCGCAGAACCTCTTGAACAGTCTGATCAATCAGCAAAAATGTGCCTGCGGGCGTATGAATCTCCTCGCCCTGTGCCACCTCGTCCAGCGAGAGATGCAATCGCGCATCGGACGCAGCAGCCATCACGCGCAACTCGCCGGGATCGGGCGCGCGCCTCTCTCCACGGGCAGACCGAACTTCAGGCTCTACTTGCCCCTCGGCTTCCGAAACCTCATCTGCGTGTTTCAAATCGCGGCGATTGAGCGCGGCGATGCGTCTTCTCATCTCATCAGAAATCATAAAAACAATATACTCGCACAACAGCCAATCCGTCAAGGTGATAGAAAAAAAACTCGCATAAAAGAAACAGTTTGTTTAATTTAGAACCCCTATGAAACGAACCTATTTTCTCATCCCCCTAATCTTCTGTGGTTGTCTCGCACCCGACCCAGGGCATCTTGCAAAAACAGGTAAAGCCGCACAATCCAACGCGGCGATTCGCGAAACGCGCGCACCCGTACAAATCGACCCGGAAATCCTCATCAACCGCACCTTTAATGAAGCCCCCATCCTCGCCGAAAAAGTAAAAAAGGGGGAACTCCCCCCCGTATCTGAACGCCTGCCCGAAAATCCTCTCATCGTCGTCCCCATGGACACCATCGGACAATACGGTGGCGTCTTGCGGCGCGCACTCACGGGCGACATCATCCAAACAGCGGGCGTCAATAAAACACTGAGCGAAAACCTCATGGGATTTGCGCGTCCCATGCCCGACAGCATCGTACACAACCTCGCGGAAAGTTTTGAATTTCGCGACGAAGGCCGGACCGCAATCTTCAAAATCCGCAAAGGCATCAAATGGTCTGACGGCGTACCATTTACAGTTGACGACATATTGTTCTGGTACTACGACATGACCTTTGACGACAATGCCCGCCCCCACAACCAGCCCGTACCCCCCTCTGTGTGGGTCGTCGATGGCAAACCCATTGACCTGAAAAAAATCGACGACCACACCCTTGAAGTCTCATCGTCCAAACCCCTCGGCCGCGTATTACACGCCCTGTGTTCAGACGTCATCGCACAGCCCAAACACCACCTGTCACACCTGCACCCCCGCTACAACCCCGAAGCGACCTATGAAGAATTTCGAGAACAAGCCACCAATGCCATGGTCATCATGAAACCCGGCATGCCGCGCTTATCCGCCTGGGTCCCCGTCGAATGGATTCGCGGTCAGCGCATCGTCTATGCGCGCAACCCCTATTATTGGAAAATCGACACAGCGGGCAACCAACTGCCCTATGCAGACCGCATCGAATTCACCGTCATCCAGGACCCCCAGGTTATCCTGCTCAAATTTGTCAATGGCGAACTCGACCTGTTTGGACGCTACTCTCGCATCAACATGTTTCCCACCCTGCGCACCGAAGAAAAAAAGGGCAAATTCAAATTGCGGATCACCGGCCCAGACCGCGGTCCGGCATATTACCTCAACTGGGACACCCCAAAACCCGCCCTGCGAGAAGCCTTTCGCAACCGCGACGTACGCATAGCCCTGTCATACGCGATCAACCGCGAAGAAATCAACCAGATCGTCTATCACGGCCTCCTCGACCCCGCGGGCTACTCCTTTGCGCCCTCTAATCCGCACTATTCAGAAGCCGCCTATCGCAAATACGCCAAATTCGACCCCGACAAATCCCGCGACCTCCTCGACAAAGCCGGACACCGCGACACAGACGGCGATGGTTGGCGCGAACTCAAAGACGGCTCGCGTTTTGAACTCAACATCGACGTCGTCCCCGGCGTCGGCGTCGATGTCTCTGAACTCGTCTCCGAACACTGGCGCGACATAGGCATCAAAGCCAACCTGAACATTTCCCTGCGCGACATTGTATGGCCCCGCCGCCTCAACGGCGAATACGACATACACCACTGGGGCCTCGAAGGACCCGCCGACCCTCTCGGCCGCCTCAATGACTGGGCAATCATGGCACCCACCGTCCCCTTTTGGCACCGCAACGCCTCCAAAGAAGGTCCCGCGTGGTTGCACGAAGCCACAATGCGCATCAAAAAAGTATTGACAACCGTAGATCCCATAGCCGTTCATGAACACATGACAAAAGTGCGCGACCTCCACACCGACAACGTACCCGTTATTGTCGTCGGATCCGCCTACTCTATATGGGGCGCCAGCACACGACTGGGCAATGTCCCCATGCAGGGCAGCGCTGCCGACGTACACCGCGGCTGGGGTCGCCCCGTGTTTCACGAACAGATATTTATAAAGCAATAGCCTATGACCAACTACATCATCCGTCGTCTATTGCACATGATCCCCACGTTGATCCTGATCTCAATGGTCAGCTTTGTGGTCATACAAGCGCCGCCGGGCGATATGCTCACCTCTCGCCTCGCCGAATTGGCCGAACAGGGCGAACTCGGATCTGAAAGCGCGATGGCGCAAATCGACGCCCTGCGCGAACGCTATGGCCTCAACGACCCGATCTATGTGCAATACATCCACTGGATCTGGAAAATCGTCAGCAAAGGCGACTTCGGGCAATCCTTCACTTACGAAATGGACGTGATGGAACTCCTGGCCGAACGACTGGGCCTCACACTCACACTCACACTCTCCACATTGATCTTCACCTGGATCGTCGCCATACCCATTGGCATCTACTCTGCCACCCGGCAGTATTCGATAGGCGATTACGGCTTTACCTTTCTCGGATTCATCGGCCTGGCCACCCCAAACTTTTTGCTGGCTCTGGTCATCATGTTCATTCAGGTCGCCGTCTTCGAAGCCGAATCCGTAGGCGGGCTCCTCTCCCCCGAATACATCGGCGCTGCCTGGACGTGGGCAAAATTTGTCGATCTCCTCAAACATATATGGGTACCCATCATCGTCATCGGCACGGGCAGCACAGCGGGTATCATCCGCATCATGCGCGGCAACCTGCTCGACATACTCGGCCAACAACACATTCAAACCGGCCGCGCCAAGGGCCTCAAAGAAGGCAAAGTCATCGTCAAATACGGCGTGCGCATTGCCATCAACCCCCTCGTCAGTCGCCTGGGCCTCGAACTGCCCAACCTGCTCTCTGGCGCCGTTGTCACCGGCATCGTACTCGGCCTGCCAACCGCCGGTCCCATTTTTCTCACAGCACTCACATCTCAAGACATGTACCTGGCAGGTGCATTCCTGCTCCTGGCCGCCACTTTCTTGCTCATCGGCAATTTATTAGCCGATATTCTCCTGGCCTGGCTCGACCCGAGGATTCGCTATGAGTAGTGTCGTCGAAACACCTCCCGACGAGCGCGAAGAAACCCTCGTCGAAGAAAATACAACCACCGCCACCTATTCACAGCACCAGCTCATTTGGCGGCGTTTTAAAAAACACCGCGCCGGCGTCATCGGTGGATGCGTGGTTATCTTTCTCTACGTCTGCGTCTTTCTGGGCGAATTTCTATGCCCACACGATCCGGCGCATCGCTACTATAACTACGTACACCTGCCCGCCCAGCGCATCCACATATTCTCTCAAGACGGCATCCACTGGCCCTTTGTCTATGGCATCAAAAAATCTTTTGACCTCCAAACCGGCGTCAAGGCCTATACAGAAGACGCCTCTGTGCGCTATCCCGTGTACCCCTTTGCGCGAGGTGCCCAATACACATTCTACGGCCTCTTTACCACCGACATCCACCTGTTTGGCACCGGCAAAGGCAATCCGATGTTCCTCCTCGGCACCGATCGCTTTGGGCGCGACATGCTCTCGCGCATCATCGCAGGGGGACGCATCTCCCTCACCATTGGTCTCCTCGCCGTATTCATCAGCCTCACCCTCGGCTCTACACTCGGTGTGATCTCTGGCTATTACGGCGGCAATATCGACAACATCATCCAGCGCATCATCGAACTCATCTTTGCATTTCCATCTATCCCCATCCTCATGGCTCTCAGCGCAATACTGCCTCCCGAATGGCCCTCGCACCTGGTCTTTATGGGTATTGTCACCGTACTCGCGCTCGTGGGCTGGGGCGGACTCGCCCGTGAAATACGCGGTAAAACCCTGTCCATCCGCGAAGCGGACTTTGTACTGGCCGCCCGCGTGGCCGGCGCCAAAGATCGGCGCATCATTTTTCGGCACCTGCTCCCGTCCATGTTCAGCCACATCATCGTCATTGCAACCCTCGCAATTCCCGGATTCATCCTCGGCGAAAGCACGTTGAGTTTTCTCGGCCTGGGCATCAAGCCCCCCATGACCTCCTGGGGATTGCTCTTATCCGACGCCATGAACATTCACTCACTCAGTCTCTATCCCTGGCTTCTCATCCCGGGTGTCTGCATCATCATCGCCGTCCTCGCCTTCAACTTCCTCGGCGATGGCCTGCGCGATGCAGCTGACCCGTATTCGAGCAGATAAGATATGACCCAACCGCTCTTAGACATACGCGACCTCAAGACCTATTTCCACACCGACGATGGCGTCGTGCGCGCGGTCGATGGCGTATCCCTATCCATAGCACCCGAAAAAACCCTCGGCCTGGTCGGCGAATCGGGCTGCGGAAAAAGCATCACCGCCTTTTCAACCATGCGCCTCATCCCGAGTCCCCCGGGCAAAATCGAACACGGACAGATCCTCTTTCACAAAGATCCCGAAAGCGATCCCATTGACCTGACACAGCTCAATCCCAAAGGCACGCAAATGCGCGACATTCGCGGGAATGACATCGCCATGATCTTTCAGGAGCCTATGACCTCTCTCAGCCCTGTACACACCGTGGGCAACCAAATTGCCGAGGCGATCATGCTGCATCAGAACGCAGACAAAAAAGAAGCTCGTGAACGCGCTATCGATGCCCTCAACAAAGTGCGCCTACCGCGTCCCGACCGTCAGGTCGATGCGTATCCCCATGAACTCTCAGGCGGCATGCGTCAGCGCGCCATGATCGCAATGGCCCTCTCGTGCAATCCCAGCTTG
>JAPOXY010000084.1 GCA_026706845.1 Gemmatimonadota bacterium | reverse complement strand
ACCCTGCTGGGTACTCGGGCAGCGATAATTGCCGTCATTGACATTAAAAATGGACTCGTGTACAACTCGTCCCCGCACATCGTATCGATCGCGCCCCTCGCCGTAATACACATTGAACTGCGCAGTCGTCTCGGCGTGGTGAATCAAGCGCTCGAGCAGCGAAATTGCGAGGTCATTCTCCCCCATTAAAACGTGACCGAGATCGTGTGCCACAGCCAGTGCGCGACACGACCTGATCGTGTCTGAAAACAGGGAATGCGGTCCATTAAACGAATGAATATACCCTTTGCCATCACCAATGGTCGTCCAGCGAGCAGCCTGAACAGCGCCAGAGGCTTTGAGTGCCAGTTCGTAAAAGTGTCGTTCCCACTCATTTTCCTCGAGCGTTCCTTCTCGCATCAATCGCCGCAAATTCCCATAGGTCGATACATTGTTAAATCCGTGATCGTGTACCCCAATATGCGTCACATGAGACGCCATGTGCTCAATCGTGCCCTTGCGCCCAATCTGCAGCAGATCTTTTTCCCGCGTGATTTCATATCCCAAAATGGCGCATCCAAATTGAAATCCCTGCGTCCACTCGGTCCACCCCCGGGTGGTGTATTTACCGCCTTCTGTAAATACTGGCGTTCCCCGGTCTGAATCCCACGTCGAATCGATACTCCGAATTTTCTGTGTAGCCAGTTCAAAAAAACGATTCAGCCTGACTTTCAGGTCGCCAGGCTGAATATTGACATCCACCTTCATCCCACCTCCAATGATTTTTTACCCTCGATTTACTGCTCCTGCAAAATCGATATCTGCACGGGTGACGGCATTTTCGCTGTGGGTCGTCACCGTGACCGTAAGAGTTTTTGTTCGGCTGTTGAGGCCGATATCCGAATGGTGATTATTTTCATCCATAATCTCCGTCAGCCTGCGCACAAAAGCCATAGTTGGCACAAATTTCTCAAAATGCCAAACGCGCTGCAATTCTTTTGTGTCTTCCAAATATTCCCATCCTTCGAGATCGGCAACCTCTGCGCGAATCTCGTCTTCGGTCAACAGGGTTTTGTCTTCAATAGCCATCGTGATAACTCCTTGGTGATAAGTAAATGGATACGTGGCAATATATGCGAAAAAAGAATATCGTCAACAGTGGATAGATCTGTCCGATTTCACTGCTGCAAACCGGCTAATTCAAGAGCGCTCTGATAACATTGAGGCGTATTGATATTCATCAAAAATTGGAGGTTGGGATCAATCCGTGCGAGTGCGTCTTGTGCAACGGCCTGGATGCTGCATACATCGACCAGTGCCAAAAGCCGTCGTTCTCCTTTTTCGAGTAGCAATTTGGCCTTTCTCCAGATAGCAGTTTGATAAAGCGCGCACAAAGGATAGAACTGTTCATTTATACGGGGAATGACAATCTCTGACTCTGTTGTCCTGTGCGATTTCAGGCATTGGATCAATTCATTATTGATAAATGGCATGTCGCAACCCGTCACCAGTGCCCATTCGGAGACACCTTCGACATGTTTTAACCCTGTCATCAGTCCCATTAACGGACCTTGATTGGCAACGGGATCGCATATAGATAACACCTGGGGTATGTCTGGCAAGTCTTGTCCGGGCGCACCCACAATCGCAATTGGGCAAACAGTTCCCCTCAGATTTCTGACACTTCGCTGAAGCAGGGTTTCACCGCCAAAGGACAAGCTATACTTGGGTTTGCCCATTCGCCTGCTTTCACCGCCTGTAAGGATGATTCCAGAGCTATTCATAGCAAAAAAAGGCCGCTTTCGCATGCCTTTCTTTTTTATTCAATACCGAGACTCTCGGCTTCTTCAGATGTGTAATATCTGATGCCTTTGGCTTCCAATTTCTTACGCGCTCTTTTGCCCCTTTTGCCACCCCGCCTCACCTGCGTAAGTAAACGTCTGGTTTCCTCGAGATCTTTATTTACGTAACTGGACTTCAAAACGCAACCTCCTTCTGTTGAACCTGGCGGGCCTTCCATATCACACTTAAGAGAAAAAATATATATAAAGATACTCCTAAGCGCAAATTGGCATATACAAATTCTTATATGTATCTTAAAATATATGTTGACACTGGATATGAATAGACTATTTTATAAGCGAACCATTCGAAATCAAGGACCGCCCTCTCTCCCATATTTCTACTCAACACCACATTTCTCCTCCGTTTTCTCAAAGGAGTTTTTTTATGCTATCTAAGACGCATTTTAGATCTCTTGTCTTTTGCATTGTTGTTTTACTTGCAATGAGTGGCTCTGCCGTATCACAGGAAGAGGAAAAGCCACGTACCGAAAGCGCGGATACAACAGCTGTCTTACCCCCGCTGACAGACATACTCGAAGAAGTGGTCATACTCGAAGAATTGGTGGTTATTGGTACCCGCGCACAACCGCGTTCTGTCGCGGAATCCGCCGTGCCCATCGATGTTGTTACCGGCGAAGATTTTGTCAAACAAGGCGATACAGATGTACAAAATCTTCTGAGAGATATGGTGCCTTCTTACAATGTGAATACAAACCCGATTAGCGATGCCTCCACCGTCGTGCGGCCTCCCAGTATGCGTGGGTTGGCACCCGACCATACGCTGGTCCTCATCAATGGCAAACGCCGCCATCGCGCCGCTGTTATTCACTGGATAACCAATGGTGTCGCCGACGGCGCCCAGGGGCCAGACATAGCCCCCATCCCCTCTATTGCCATCAAGCGCGTGGAAGTCCTGCGCGATGGCGCGTCTGCGCAGTACGGTTCTGACGCCATTGCTGGCGTGTTGAATTTTGAGCTTAAAGACAGTCACAAAGGCGGTTCTTTTGAGGTCAAACCAGGTGTTTTTCAGCAAGGCGATGGTTTCGCCTATGCTTTTGCTGGCAATATCGGCCTGGGCACGCCAGATGCCTGGGTCAACTTCAGCGTTGAATATGGCAATGAGGATGAGACCGACCGTTCCGTGCAACGCGACGATGCCGCGCGTCTGATCCGCGTGGGCAATACCCGTGTGGAAAATCCCGCACAAATTTGGGGTCAGCCCTACATTAGAGACGACCTGAAATTCTTTGTCAACTACGGTATTAACATCAACGACGATGTCAAATTATACGGACATGGCAACTATGCGAGCAAGGAAGTTGAAGGCGGTTTCTACTTCCGAAATCCCAATACGCGAGGTGGCGTATTCAGGGGACCCGTAATGATTTGGGACGGCACCACCTATTATCATCCGGACAAAGCTGCTGAACTGGGTATTGTGGATGGTGTAAACGGAACAGCGACAGCGACATTGCTCGTCGGTAATCTGAGTCAGGTTCTCGAACCGTCCGGAGATACTGGTCTTAGAATTCCCCAGGAGTTCATCGTGCCCATCGTTTGCCATGTGCCGGATGCCGCAGCCTTACAACGCGTTTTTGACAACTCCGATTGGTTCACCTTCCAGGAACTCTTTCCCGGTGGCTTCACCCCCCGATTTGGCGCATTTATGGATGACCGCGCCTTTCTGGCGGGTATCAAGGGATCGCAAGGGTTGCTGACCTGGGATCTCAGCGCGTCTTATGGGCGCAACGAAGCCGATTACTTCATCTTCAATACCGTGAATTCCTCTTTGGGCCCCAACCAACCCTGGCCCAATGGACCACAAGTTGATCCCAGTCACGAAGATGCACCGTATTTTGATCCTGGAACCTATATCCAGACAGATACCAATTTCAACTTCGATATCACCTATCCGTTTAGCGAGCAGTTTTTCTTTGCCGCCGGCCTTGAATACCGCACGGAAAATTTTGAAATTGTGCAGGGACAACGAGAATCCTGGGTTAAAGGTCCGCTGGCAGAGTATGGTTTTACTGTCGCGTCCAACGGGTTCTCGGGGTTTGGTGAAATTGCCGCAGGCACCTGGAGTCGCTCTAACTGGGCTGTTTATGGAGACGCCGAATTTAATCCGCAGGAGAACTGGCTGCTCGGCGCTGCGGCGCGCTTTGAAAATTTTGATGATTTTGGTTCCACAACCAATTTCAAAGTGGCGACCAATTACGGGCTTAACGAAAATACAAAAGTGCGCGGCAGTTTCAGTACCGGCTTCAGAGCACCCACGCCGGGACAACAAAATGCGTTTAACGTATCTACGATCTTCGATCCCACAATCGGTGATTTGACAAATGACGGCACAATTCCATCGAACAATCCCGTCGCACAATCCAAGGGTGGTGAGCCGCTCGATTCCGAAAAATCGACCAATATCTCGGCTGGTATTGTTTTTGAAATTCCCGTTTTTCCCGTGGATACCGGTATTCCCCCAGTCAATATTACGGTGGACTATTTCCACATTTTGGTGAAGGGACGCTTGACGCTCTCGCAAAATTTCTCCCTGACCCCAGCAGAAGTCGATGAACTGCTCAAGGCGGGTATCACGGCTGCGAATTTTATTACAAATTTCAAATTTTTCGTCAATGACTTTGACACCAAAACCCAGGGTGTTGACATCGTTCTCACAGCTCCGGTGTGGTGTGATGGGCAACTGAGTCTGGCGTATAATGCTACGAATACCGAAGTGACCAAACACAATCTGGAGACCCTGGGTGCTCAAAGGATTCGAGAATTGCAAGAGGGTCTTCCCAAACACCGAGGGAATCTGACGATCATCCAACCGTTGAACGATATGCTTGAGGTACTGGGACGCCTCCGGTATTACAGTTCGTGGTACGATCAAGAAGATGACTTCGTTTATGGTGACGAATGGATACTGGACGCCGAAGTTAGTTATACCGTTGCCGAGCACTCAACGGTAACCGTTGGCGGTCAGAACATTCTCGATATCTATCCCGATATCAATCCCAGTGCAAGGAGCGGTTCGGGCCATTTGTACAGCCAGTACAGCCCATTCGGTTTTAGCGGCGCATTCTGGTATGCCAAATACAACTTCAGCTTTTAGGTCGTAGTTCAAAGGATTGTTCACCCAATAGCAAAGAAGCCGCGTTAAAAAACGCGGCTTCTTTTTTTTCTGGCACTTTGGGCAACGTTGATTTATTTTTTCTAAACTGGAATGCGTACAGTCTAAAATCGTATCTCTTCCCCGTGTTCATACACACAAAGGAGTTTTTTTATGCAACATAAAACCCATTTGAAGTCTCTCGCCCTTGCCCTCGTTGCCCTGCTTGTGATGAGTGGCACTATCGTATCACAAGAAACGCCTCGTTCCGAAGGCGCGGATACCACATCTGTTGTCCCCCCGCTTTCCGACATACTCGAAGAAGTGGTCATACTCGAAGAATTGGTAGTCATAGGTACTCGCGCACAACCGCGTTCTGTCACCGAATCTGCGGTGCCCATCGATGTGGTTACCGGCGAAGATTTTGTCAAGCAAGGCGGTAGCGATGTGCAGGATCTTCTGAGAAATGTCGTACCCTCTTATAACGTCAACCTTCAGCCGATTAGCGATGCGGCAACCGTCGTGCGACCGCCGAATCTGCGAGGGCTGGCACCCGACCACGCGCTGGTACTCGTCAACGGCAAGCGACGCCACCGCGCCTCTGTGATTTACTGGCTGGGCAATGGTCTCTCCAATGCCGCGCAAGGTCCCGACATATCCGCTATCCCGAGTATTGCCCTCAAGCGCGTGGAAGTCCTGCGCGATGGCGCGTCCGCGCAATACGGCTCTGACGCTATTGCCGGCGTGTTGAATTTTGAACTCAAAGACAATTATGAAGGTGGATCTATTGAAATCAAGCCCGGTATTTTCCGGCAAGGGGATGGTGGCACTTACGCCTTAGCTGGCAATATCGGCCTGGGTACGCCAGATACATGGATTAACCTCAGTGTGGAATACGGCAATACAGATGAAACCGACCGCTCTATCCAGCGAGACGATGCCGCGCGTTTGATCCGCGTGGGCAATACCCATGTGAATGATCCCGCACAACCCTGGGGGCAACCCTTTGTTCGAGACGACCTGAAAATTTTTGCCAACTACGGTGCCACCATTAACGACAATATCGAATTCTACGGGCACGGCAACTATGCGAGCAAACAGGTCGAAGGCGGGTTTTACTTCCGCAATCCCAATACGCGCGGTGCCGTATATCAGGGGCCCGTATTGATGTGGGACGGCACCGACTATTATACTCAGTCCGAAGCGGAGAAACTGGGTATTGTCCATGGCGTAAACGGGACACTGACAGCGACATTGCTCGTTGGCAATATGAGCGGTGGCGATGTGCCCGTGGTGCCCATAAGCTGTTCAGTGCCGGATGCAGCCGCCTTAAGACAGGTTTTTGACGATCCCAATTTATTCACATTCCAGGAGCTCTTTCCCGGCGGGTTCACCCCCCGATTTGGCGCGGATACAGAAGACCGCGCCTTTTTGGCGGGTATTAAGGGCTCGACGCAATCGCTGCTGACCTGGGACCTCAGCGCATCTTATGGGCGTCACCACTCCGATTTCTTCATTTTCAATACCGTGAACGCCTCCCTCGGTCCCAATACACCGACAGAATTTAATCCCGGAGACTATATCCAGACGGATACCAATTTCAACTTTGATATAACCTATCCGTTTAGTGAGCAATTTTTCTTCGCATCCGGCCTCGAATATCGCATTGAAAACTTTGAAGTTGTGCCCGGACAGCGCGAGTCTTTTGAAATAGGCTCCCTGGCGAGCCAAGGATTTAGCTCGGCTTCCAACGGCTTCCCCGGTTTCGGCGATATTGCATCCGGGAATTGGAGCCGCTCCAACTGGGCGATTTATGGAGATGCCGAATTTAGCCCACAGGAAAACTGGTTGCTCGGCGCAGCCCTGCGTTTTGAAAACTTTGAGGATTTTGGTTCCACAACCAATTTCAAGGTGGCGACCAATTACGAGGTAAATGAAAATGTGAAAGTGCGCGGCAGTTTTAGCACGGGCTTTAGAGCACCCACGCCGGGGCAGCAAA
>JAPOXY010000083.1 GCA_026706845.1 Gemmatimonadota bacterium | reverse complement strand
CCGGCAAAGAGCAGGCTCGTGGCGCCCGCCATGATGACCGAGGACGACGGTGTGTTGCGTCGCGTTCGTTGCTCTTCACGAAGGCTCCAAAAGACAGTGGGGGCGGCCAGGGCACTCCACGCAATAGCTTGGCTGAGCGGAAGCACACCTTCTGATAGATGCATCAGCGCCCTCCTTGATGTTGATGTGATGCCGCATTGCCACACGCGTCACAGGTTCCGAGCAATACCACCTCATGCCCCGTCATCTGAAACCCGTCTGGAACCAGGGAATCGAGGCCCTCGACGCAACCGAAGAGGTCAAACGCGTGGTCGCAGGTTGAGCAAAGAAAGTGATGGTGATGCTCGCGGTCCTTGGGCTCGTACCGAACGCCGCGGCCCAACACTTCGACCGACTCCAGCGTGCCTTCCTCAACACCCCTTTGGAGCGCGCGATATACCGTGGCGAGACCGATACTCTCTCCGCTTCCGCTCAGGCGGCTCCACAGTTCCCTGGCGGATAGGGGGCCGTCCGCTTCGCTAAGGGCTCGCAAGACGGTTAGCTGCTGCTTCGCTCTTTGCTGCTGCTTCGCTCTCTGTTGTTGATTCACTCTTTGCATGAAGAAATGATAATCAATTCTCACATTACTGTCAAGACTTAACAGATCGGTAAGGGTAGCGTATCTATGATCTGCCTGTGCGTGTACGCAGACAGAAAAGTCAATCAATGTTCATATTCATTTACAAATATTTACAGGGAACCCGACCGCCCTTCACGATGTTTAATTTAGACAAAAGCCGTAAACGGTTATATTTTGACGTATCTCGGATAGCAAAAAAGGAGTGACCCAATGCACACCAGATGGTTTTTCCTCTTCGCACTGTTCCTTACTGCCTGCATAGGTCCGTTAGACCCGAACAATTCCGAATACATTGAAATACAAGAAGTAACCGTCGGTCCTGCTCTGGCCAGATGCTACGGCGTCGGCGAACAGACCTGCATGATCGTTGACGGCTCATTGTTCTACGACAGCATTGAGGGCTTCAACTTCGAAGCGGGCTACAACTATCGTCTGCGGATCGGCAAATACGACCCCTATGATGGAAAGGAACCGCCGCAGGATGCCAGCCAATACAGTTATCGCCTGCTGGAACAAATAGAAAAAACCCGCGCGCCATCCACTCCGACAACCATATCTGTGGGACCAACGCGGGTAAAATGCACGCAAATCGACTACGTTTGCCTGCTGATTAACGTGGCGCCCTACAACGACATCATCACCCACTTCGATTACGAAGCCGGGTATCACTATACCCTCAATGCAAACCAGTACAGCGACGGGCGATACGTCTTGACTGAAATAGTCTCAAAAACTGAATTAACGGGCACAGAAGAAGAAATAACCGTAGGACCCCACAGAACCCCATGCGGCGCCGTGTACTGCAACGTCGTCAACGGCGAAGCCTTCCTCAGTGAAATCGTGAACTTCCAGCCCCGGCACAACTACAGCTATCGCCTGCGAGTCGAACGATTCGACATGTTTTCCAGTAGCACAACCCCGCCGTCATCCAACATCCCGACCTACGGCTATCGCTGGTTGGAAACCCTCGAGCAGAGCACCAATAATTGAAGTTCCTACGAAAACGCCTGACTCAAATTTTTCCGATGTAAAATAAACCAGATTACAATCGGCGCGCCAATCAGGGACGTCACCGCATTCAGCGGCAAAACAAATTGACTACCCGGCAAATGGGCAATCAGATCTGAAAGCAGAGCCAGCGTCGCCCCCAGGCAAGTGACCGCAGGCATAAGCACGCGGTGATCCGACGTATGCAACAGACTGCGGCAAAGATGCGGCACAGCCAGACCCAAAAACGCAATCGGACCACAAAAAGCAGTGGTCGCGCCCGCCAGAATCGACGCACTGATCAAAATCCACAAGCGAATGCGCTTGACATTCAAACCCATACTGCGCGCATAATTTTCCCCCAGCAACAGTGCATTGAGCGGTTTAATACACAAAAACGCCAGCAAAAGACCCACAAAAATAGCAGAAATGAGCACGGGCATCTGTCGCCATGTCACACTGCCAAAACTGCCAAAAGTCCACAAAATGTACGACTGTATTTGTTCAGGAACGCTAAAATAAATCAAAACACTGACAAAAGCTCCGGTCGCATACCCAAACATCAGCCCCAAAATCAGCAACGTCATCACACTCTGCACACTGCGAGACACCAGTAACACGCATCCCAGCACAGCGGCTGCACCCATAATAGCCGCAACCGCCAAACCCAAATCGCCCAGAAAGCCCATCCCCGCGATAAGCGCACTACCCACCGAACCCACTGTCAGCACCACAATAGCAACGCCGAGACTCGCGCCGGCACTGATACCCAGCACAAAAGGATCCGCCAGCGGATTGCGAAAAAGCGTTTGCATCTGCAACCCACCCACAGAAAGCGCTGCACCTGCCAGCACAGCGGTAATCGCCTTGGGCAATCGAATCGTATGAACAATAATCGCCCATGCCGCAGACGACACTTCTCCACCCGTAAGAACGCCGAACAAGGCCGCCAATGGAATATGAACCGACCCCAGCGACAAACTCAAACCGAACGCGATCAGAAGCAGCAAAAATAAACCCAGCATAATAACCGCGTGCCGCGATCTCCCCTGCGCTTCATCCTTGTATTGAGCCTCCATCCCGACCATCCTTTTATCCGCGTTCACCTTTCAGTGCCGCAATCAAATCGGCAATCGAATCGTATTCCCGAACCACGCCATCGCGCTCAACACACCAGGCATCCCCTTCCCGAATATTGACATGCCACTCAGCCCCCCCATCTCCCACTTGAAACCCGGCTCTCTCCAGCGCGCGCCTGGTCCAATAAGCGCGCCGGCCTTCCCCAGACACAGCAACTGAAGCGTGACCGCGTTGTGCATTGAGCTTAAACGCACCCGTATCCGCATCAAAATGCACGCCATCACTCTGAAACGCATCTTCAAAAGCGCCATTGAGAATTAAATCCTCAGGCGCGCCAGTCTGCAACACACCCTCAAACGGCAAAAGATAAATGCGATCTGCACAACGCAGCGCCAGATCCAAATCGTGCGTTGAAAGCAAAATCGCCTTACCCGTAGAATGTGCCAGATCCTGCAACAAAGCCATAATCTCAGCGCGACGAGGCAAATCGAGAAAAGCCGTAGGTTCATCGAGAATCATAAGATCTGGCTCCTGCGCCAGCGCGCGTGCAATCATAACCTTTTGACGCTCGCCATCGCTGAGTTCAGCCACATTGCGATATGCCAGATCCTCAGCGCGGGCTGCCCGAATAGCCCAGGAAACAACCCGTTCATCTTCCTCTGTAAAGCGTCCGATCCAATCCGTATGGGGATATCGCCCCAGACCGACCAGATCGCGCACAGCCATAATACCAATACCAATGCGATCCGTAAGCACCACGCTGATCACCTGGGCAACTTCTGTAGCAGACATATCCGCGATATCTCGACCCATAAGACACACATGCCCATCAAGCGGCGGCTGCATCCCCACAAGCGTGCGAATAAGCGTGGATTTTCCCGCACCATTGGGACCCAGCAAACACACAAATTCACCGCGATGGAGCGACACATCTATATCGTGTGCCACAACGCGAGACGGACGACTGCCGTGTTTATAACCCACAGCGAGATTTTGTGTTTTAAGAATTGCCATTTTCCATCCGAATAAATAAAAAACGGGTCGCGCCTTTTCTTCTGTACTCACGAAACCCGTTTCTTTTTTTAATTATTTCACTACTATTTTGTCAGCAACATCTTGCGCGTGACCACATCTTCCCCGGCTTGCAGGCGATACACATACATACCCGTACTCACCTGACGCCCAGCAGCATCACGCCCATCCCACACGACCGTATAATTTCCCGCGGGCTGGAACTGCTGAACCAGCAACCGAATTTCCTGACCCAGTACATTGTAAATAGCCAATCGTACATTCACTGCTTCTCCCAAAGAATAGCGAATAGTCGTCGCTGGATTAAACGGATTGGGATGGTTCTGCCCCAATGAAGCCGCAAAAGGATTGATAAAGCGCACATCACCATCCAAATTGACCTCATAAGTCACGCGGCTTCCGGGCACTATTGGAATACTGGACCACCTCGCAATGGTCGCACCATCTGCCGAACGCACGCGCGCCTGATACATGCCATTCACACGCCTCTGGTCATCCGCCATCACCCTTACCACAGCACGCCCCATCTCATCTGTCGTATTATGCCACGCATAATTGGGCACACGACCAGCAATTGAGCGAGAAACCTCCACCGTCAAACCGCTCACATCGCCATCGCCTACAACCTGTACATCCACCAGGCCGGCACCTTCAAAAGCCGTATCGGACTCCAGATAAATACCAGCGCCCACGATAAAAATCCGACCGAAGATATTAAGCGGGATCACATAGCTCAGCTTGGGCGATTGGGTATCTTCATCTCCTTCTACCGCTGGATTATCCCAATAATACTTGACAAAACCGCCGCCCGCTGTAGCTGTCGCGATGATCTCCTGCACAATTTTGACCCCATTGACATCTTCGACATCAATCATATTTTGCCCATAGGAACTCGGGTCAGCGGTCCCGTGAAAGATCAATACACCGCTGGTATCTATCACAAAAATGTAGATCGAACCATACTTGAAATCCTCCCCCTCGGTCCTGATTGCGGCCTGGACAGTTGCCAGATAGGGATAACCCTTTTCCTCGATAATCGGAACGAGAACCCTCAAACCCTCGACAAAGGCTTTCAGAGTTTCCTTATCCTTCACATCACGAGCTGTTACCTCCAGGATATCAAAGATATTTGGCTCGGCATCAACGCCGGACAGATCCATATAAAAGCCAGCGACGACGATAAACTCTAGACCGCGTATAGTAACCGGAGCAGCGTAAGTCAGCTTGGGCGAATCGGCATCTTCTTCCACTGCCGGATCATCCCAATAATACGCGACAAAACCGCCGCCTCCAGCGGCTGCGGCGAGCATCTCCTGGACAACCTTAACGCCTCTGGCATCTTCGAGATCAAGGACGTTTTTATCCTCAAACGTCACATCGCCCCCGTGAAATTGCACGAGACCTTCGGAAGCCAACACCACAAGGTACATCGAACCGGCCTTCCAATCTCCCTCAATCCTGAATGCCTCAATCAATCTTGAGACCTCAGCAAAGTTATCGGCACTCTCTAATGAATCCTTTGCCCCTTCTACAAAAGCTTTCAGAGTCTCCCGGTCCACCACCTCACTCGCCGTTACCTCCTGCCCCTTTACAACGGCGGGATACGCGACAAAAAAGAGACTGGCCAGCCCCAAAATAATTATCAAATATTTCACAATAGTCCCTCCCTGTAGGATTGCTACAAAAAAATAGGGGTGCGACTTCAGAAAGTCAATAAAACCGCCAGCCCTGTCGCGAGCAAACAGGTAACAATAACAAAAACACACATACGGCGCATATCTCCAGGCTGACCACCTTCGGAATCATCCGCATCGCCCAACCACACATCTGTAACCTGCGTCCCTCCCTGCCAAACAGGACCGACCAACCGCCTCTGCAAAGCGCCTGCAGCCGCAGCTTCACTCCACCCGGAATTTGGACCCGGAACAAGCGCGTGTTGCCGCCACCCGATAAGCAATGCCTTGCGCGCAGAACACCCGGGCATAAAAAACGCCACCAGCACCATCCCCAAATACGTCAAACGCGCCGGAATAAAATTGAGCACATCGTCCAGCCGCGCCCCACACCAGCCAAAATAGCGGTATGGCGGCGTCTTAAACCCCACCATAGAATCCATCGTACTGACCACCTTAAAAAACACAACACCCGGCAACCCCAATATCGCGTACCAAAAAATGGGGGACACAAAACCATCCACTGCATTCTCGCTCAAACTCTCCATACCCGCACGTCGGCAAGCCGCAAAATCCATCACATCGGTATCGCGTCCCACAAGCATAGACGCGGCCTCGCGCGCACGCTCCAGATCAGCAGCGCGATCAATCGCCAACCCGTGCTTGCACAAATCTTTGAGCGCAATCATACTGTACAAAACAAAAATCTGAAAAATCCACCCCACTCCATATTGGACATCATGCAACACACAAGCCAATGCACAGACAACCCCCACCCAAAACGCAGACAGCAACAAAAACAGCAAACACCCACCTGCATAACCATCCAGCCGCAGACCGCGAAGCACCCGCTCAAAAAAAGACAGCGTCGCACCCATCAAACGAACGGGATGCAACGCATAAACTGGATCGCCAAAAAGACCATCTAAAACGACCGCGCAAAGGAGCAAAACCGGATCTGGCTCGAGAATAGTCACGTCCATTTCAAACGCCATCCAAGCGCAAATGCATCGTAAACAACCTCCAAAAATGCGTTCTCATCCACGCGCAACTGCTCGTAACACGACACCCAGACATCTGGCCTCGCCGCCAGCGCAGTCGCCAATATCGCTGCCTGCTGACGCAACACTGGATCTGCCAGAGCATGTGAAAGCGTCCCATACCGCACCCGATCCCAAACCGCTGCAAACCCATAAGCCGCCGCCGAAACGCGCGGTTCGTAAACAACAGAATTGAGATTCTTCTTCAACAACGCAAACTCACCCGCTTTGAGCCGTTTCTCCATCGCCTGCAAAAAACGGTCCTCTCTAAACCCAAACCGCTTCAACGCATGAAAAACGCTACGCGTATGCGACGCCTCCAAACCGTTTTGCCATCGTAGCGCCTCCAGCGTGGCTCTACGCACAGATTTGCCGATCAACTCGCCCAATTTTGCGTGATGTCCCGCATTGGTTTTGGGCACTCGTGTCTTATCCAGAGGCGCAGCAATACAGTACTGATCTGTACCAGTACCCGTTGCGAGATCCTGAGAATAGCGACTCGAAATAGCGAGATCGCGAAGCGCGGCAGACTTCCCCTCGGTCATCGTCACCGCTGCCCGCGCCATAGCCCCCGGCGTAAGCGGCCAATTGATAAACACCATCGCATTGATCGTCCCCTCATAGAGATGGCGCCATCCCGCATCCTCTTCGTGCCAACTCGCCTCATCGCCCGCACACCCCGCATTGCCCTCAACACCTGCGGTAACAACTGCACACACGCGCAACTCGGCATGCGATTCCACAACGCGAGACGCATAATGCATATTTGCAGCCGTACCCATCAGCGCGACCGCGTCCGGCGGCAAACCGCGTTCTGCACAGACATGGCGATGATACCCCACCTCGCCGAGTTGCTTAATCAACGCAAAACGCGCATCGTGTCCATTGCCCTCACAACTCTGGTGATTCACCAGATATCGGACACCCTCGCACAAACCACCGCGATATGCCGACGTACTCAGCACCTGATGCGGCACCAGCAATTCCGCGATCAAAAAACGACCATCGCGCTTCAACTCGTAATACTCATGCTGATCGACAAACTCATCCATCTCAAAAATCAATCCCGGGTTGCGCAACAATACCCTGATCGCTAAACGGATGCTTAACCTCGCGCATCTCAGTCACCATATCGGCAAAATCAACCAACTCATCGGGCGCATCGCGCCCCGTAATAATCACATGCAACATCTCTGGCTTATGCTCTCGCAGCCAATCCACCACCTCTTTTGCATCCAACCATCCAAAAGCCATCAAATACGTAAACTCATCCAGAATAAACAGATCGTAATCTCCACTCGCAATCCGCTCCTGCGCCACTTCCCAACCGCGCAATGCCCGAGCCTGTGACTCATCGATATCCTTGCTCGTCCACGTCCACCCATCGCCCGTACCAATCCAATCGACCTCCATGCGCCTGGCCGCGCGAATCTCGCCAAAATTGGCATTCTCGTGCTTCAAAAACTGAATCACGCCCACGCGCATCTTGCGCCCCCAGGCGCGGGTCATCACCCCCAGCGCCGCCGTGGTCTTGCCCTTACCATCTCCGGTATTGACCATCACCAGACCCTTTTTGACATGCCGTTTTCGTTGTCTGGTACCCATACAAACCTCTCTTTTGAACGCGGATACAGGCCTTTTATTCCCCTTCAAATTCCGAAACAAAAATCAAAAAATCGGGAAAATCAACTGAACCATTGCCATCCAAATCGAACATAGCATCACTCGCTGCTTTCCCAAACGCGGAAGCAAAAGCCAAAAAATCGCTAAAATCAACCACACAATCGCCATTAAAATCAGCCACACTGCCCACAAATGCAATAGTCGAAGGCGGTAGTCCCGTATTGATCGGACCAGCCACAAGCGCATCCGTCTTCACGTCATAAACCCGCACCCCCACAGATGTCGGATCCACAAAACTCCCTCGATCCAAAACGTACAACCTTCCTCCGAATACCCCCAGACTCGGCACAAATCCGCCTGAAAGACCACTCAAACCCGACGATACAGACTGCATCGCCAAACCGAATCGTTTGACAATATTGGCAAAATTTGCATCTAAAACAACGACATACCCCTCGTCATCCGAAACCATCGCCAGAGAACTCAGATTGCCACCCAAAGCCATCTCACCAAGCACAACGCCTTCACTCCTCAATTTTGCCAGATCAATCACCTCAATCCCGCCATCCGTCAGATCTTCGAATGTATTGACCGCGCTTAAAAACCACTTATTCCCTCTCTGCACAGCGCCCGCGGGATTCTTACCCGCCATCACAATCCCCTGCACACCCGCTGTATTTACATCCACATCCACCACCTGATCCGTCATCACATCAACAACCACAATCACCGAAACATCAGTCGGCACCCATCCATTATCTCGATCCAGCCGCTGACACGCGGCAAACAAATGATTGTCAGACAACGCGAGCTGAGATACTTCGGGCAAACCATCCGCATCCGCAAAACCCGATAAATCCACCGCACCCAATGAATCCCCCGTAACGGGATTTACAATCAGCAAATGCGTGCGCTCATACCGCGAAATATACGCTTTCTCCTCGCTGACAAAAACCATATCGTGCGGATTGGAACCATTGCCTGTCGAATACTGCGTCAATGGCGTCTTCAGATCACTGCGATTCAAAACAATCACATTATCCTGCCCCAGACGATTGATAATATACACCTTATCCCTATACGTCCGCACCGCCGCATCCGAGTGAATCGTCAGATGATCGTTTGTCACCGTATTTGTATTGAGATCCAGACTCGAAAAACTACCACTGCTATAATCCGTCGTCGTAATAACCGCTTGATTTGCCAGTGCATCTGTTGCAAAAAACAGAATGACTAAAAACCACCTCATTACATCCTCCTGTGTTAAAAAGAACCTTTCATCTACTTAATCCGCATTCACACGCACAAAAACCGCGCGCCCTGGCAGCGGATAACCCCAGGTATCGGCGATTTGTGCCCCAGTTAGATTTTTCACCTCCAATCCAATGTGAAACCGCAGCCCCGTATCCACCTTCACACCCGCAGTGTGAACATGCCGCGATAATAGCGGGCGTCGATTCGCCTGATCCAAAAAATTGCCATCTTCAAACGCATAGTCGTAAAACACAGTACCGCGTCCCAGACGCATAGTAGCACGAACAAACAGCGCGTGTGGCGGGCGATTGGGCAAAATATTGCCAGTCAAATGGGGAATATTGGACTTATCAGTAGCTTTCTGATACGTGTAATTACCCGACAAATCAACCCGAGAACCAAAGCGTCTCTGCGCGGTCATTTCAAACCCATACACACGCGCTTTGCCGATATTAACCGGACGCGATGTAGCCTGTGACGTGTGAACAAACTGGATCAAATCCTCATAGCGATGATCAAAAAACGCGCCTTCCAACGTAGTCGTCCCATCTGCATAACGCAGACCCGCATCCCATGTCAGACCATACTCGGGCCTGAGATTGACATTGCCGACCACACCGCCTCGATCTCCAAAAAGCTCGTAAAAAGAAGGCACGCGAAACACGCGCCCCGCATTGGCCTTAAACATCAGATGAGATGCCAGATCAAAACGCACACCCGAACGCAGACTGGTCAGATCGCGCGTATTGGCAGAATCGGGTGCAAGCGGCGAAAAATTAAAAGGATTGGCACCGGTAAACGAACTGTATATCCGCCGTTGCTCCGCGCCCAAAGACCAGATCCCAATCTCACCCGGCAGTGAAATATCCAGCCCCGTGCGCGCGGAAAAAATCCACCGCTGACTATCGAACAAACTGGCAACAGACCGAAGATGCGCCGTCGGCAAATAAGTCTCCCTGTGCAACCCAATCGCAGTCGCGATATCACAGCGCGAAAACAGAATCGTTTGCAAACGCCCCAGCCACCCATAAGTGCGCGTGAGATAATCATTATCCTGGCGCCCAATCCCGATCTCGCCATCCAGATCGCGGAACCGCTCTTTGACATGCGTGACATAAAGCGACTGCCGCGTATTTATCCCGTTCAATAAAACGCGATCCTCATAAGCGACTTCCGTCATCGTCTGGAAAACATCAAAATGTGCATTCTGCGACTGATTATTGCTAATACCTGGCATGCCCTGATATTTCCAATACGCGGTCTCGTGGACGGATAAAATTCGATCCTCCCCAAAAGCGCGACGCCATTTGCCCAAAAGATTAAAAGATCGATGATCGTTATTCTCACGCCTGCTCCAAACATCGTCACTGTCATTGTATTCGGTCCCATTATCGTCGAGAAATCCAAAATCGTTATCGCTATGTGCATAATCAGCCACAACGAGAAACTCCGACCGACCAAATCCGCCCGCGAATACACCACTCATCAACCGCGTATCAAAAGCACCCCACGATCCTCGAACCCCGTGAAACCATCGCCTCTGCGTCTGTCGCGTGCGCACATGCACCGTGCCACCCAGTCCATTACCACCTGCACCTGCACCGCGATACACCTCAATCTGCCCGACGTGAGCCAGTGGCAAATTGCTGAGATCTACCCCTCCACCAAAAGCAGTATTGAGCAGAATCCCATCGAGATAAACCTCAACCTGATCGGCTGATGAACCGCGCAGCGAAAGCGTACTAAAAGCACCCAGCCCGCCGAGGCGCTTGACGTGTACCCCCGTAGCCTCAGCCAATACATCGGGCAACGTCGTCTCCCTACCCTCAAAACTTTCGCGCGTAATAACCGTCGCATACGCTGGATTCCTGTGAATATCACTGGCACCTATCGGATCGGCAATCACCGAAAACTCATCGAGGGGAAACGTCCTCGGCGACAGCGCAACAAAAACCTCAGCCGTTTTGGTCACGCGAACCGCGCGTTGCCCCACATCGTAAGCCACATGTGTCATAACAAGCGTATAAGAACCGGGCATCAGATCGGCAAAAGCAAAGCGCCCATCCCCATCCGTCTGCGTCACAAAATCCGTATTGAGAATTTGAACACGCACACTTGCTATGGGCATTCGGCTCTCAGCATCGGTAACGCGACCAACAATCTCCGCTGCCCAGATCGGCGTATTCGCGCAGAAAATCAAAAAAATTAAAAAACGCATCATTTTCATAAGCTATGGATCGAGCTTTCGATAGTACTTGAGTTGATGATCCAACAACAAATCGGGATATAAAATTTTAATAATATCAGCCAGCACAACATCTGGCTCAATAAGCCCCGTCTCCCAATAGTCATTGCCCCCATGCGCGTTGAGGCGTGCATTCGCATTGAAAACATTTCCCGTCTCAAACGCCGTGAATTTTTTGTACCGCTCGTCCTCGGCGACAACATCGCCTCGAGAGTACCATTCATTTCTCATCGTAATCCAGCAATTCGCATCGTGCGCCTTTTCGTAAACCGTCTCAAAATCGAGTGCCAAACTCTGTTGTGAATCATCATCTCCCCACAAATAATTTGCACCCGCATCCCTGAGCAACTGCGCGGGATAGGTATTGCCCCCCGACATAAACCAGGTCCCGCGCCAGAGAGACCCCACAAAAACAGTGGGACGCTTATCTGCTGGCAAATTCTGGACCAACGCTCTACGCGCTTCATACCTCACAACAATGCTATCAAATTGGGCAGATGCCAGCCCTTCTTTCTGAAAAAAAGCACCCACAAATTTGATCCACTCGACGCGCCCCAGCAACGAAGGTTCCGCATATGCAGCATTAATAACAACAGGCACACCCGCTTCTTGAAGCGCGACAAGGGCATTATCCTGCGATTGCGCATCTGTCATAACGAGATCGGGTTGAAGCACCAGAACTCTTTCCAAATCAATAGCCCTATCTCGCCCAACTTCGACCAACTCACCCGCCGCAAAGCGCTGTTTGACAGCCTCTGAATTGACAAATTTGATATTATCAATCCCAATCAGGCTATGAACCTCACCGAGCTTTTCGACATGTGGCAAATGCGTCGTAGATGTCGTAATCAAAGTCCGCACGGGAATTTCTATTCTCGGAACCCCTTCATAGCCATCGGGCGACTCGTGCCCGCGCTGCACCAGGACATACTGAACCTTTTCCCGCTCTCCACTCCCGGGCGCGAGCACTGTTACAACCCTGTAATCATCGAAATAATCAACGCGAAAACCCTGTGCATATTGCAAAGACAACTGCGCCTGAACAGACATGGTCCAAACCGAGATACAACATATCATCGACATCCATATTCTTAGATTCAACACACACCTCGCACAAAAAAATCCCTGACTTCCTTGTAGAAATCAGGGACATAGCTATACGCGACAAAACCACAGGACCGAAGCGCATGGCATCTCACCTTTTTCCCAATCCACGAGGAAATCAATAAGGCCTGAGATTCGGGCAGGTCTTCTGGCTTCTGGGTCTCGTGCTTCTCGCGCCTTCCCGGTTTTTCACCAGTGGCATAAATGCGAGAACCATCTCCAGTTACAGCGGCGGGACCGCAACGGATTCTCACCGTTTTCCCTATACTGCAACCCGAATCCATGTTTTATGACATTTTATTTAAAGCGCAACTTTCTCCACTGAAAGACCGCGGTCTTTGAGATACGACAAAAAACCTTTTTTATTCACCGTTCGCAGTGCGCGGGCAGAAAGCTTGACACGCACAAAGCGACCGAGTTCTGGAACGTAAATGCGCTTGCTCTTCAAATTGGGTTTTTGCACCCGCTTGACTCTTCGTTTGGAGTGGGACACATGATGACCACTAAGCGGTCCCCTTCCCGTAATACTACAACGTCTGGCCATGGAAAAATCCCCCTGTCAATATCTATCGCTCTTCCCGATAGAGCACGCGCTTCCGCAGTATGGGATCGAACTTCTTCAATTCGAGGCGATCGGGATGATTCTGTCGATTTTTTTCCGTATGATAATAATGCGAACTCTCTGTACTTTTCATTCTAATGCCTATACGGCTACCCTGTCGCTTAGCCATAGCGTACCTCCAGTATCTTTTGTTATCAGACCGCCAACACGCGGCGGGCAAGAAACTGAAATATACAGTGTTGCCTCTATAACATCAAGAAATTTGTATTACACAGTCAAATTCCGATTGGCAAAAACACATCCCATACCCTATCATACAGTTGCATTCGCAAACCCCCAACAAAGGAGAGAACAATGGCCGAAGAAACGATCTTTAGCAAAATCATCCGACGCGAAATCAACGCAGACATCGTCTATCAAGACGACCTGGTAACCGCTTTCCGAGACATCAATCCCCAGGCACCTACCCACGTCTTGATCGTCCCTAACAAATTAATCCCCACAATCAACGACGTCGCAAAAGAAGACGAACCCGCACTCGGGCGCATGATGACCGTAACGGCAAAAATCGCGGCAGACGAAGGCATATCAGAAGACGGGTATCGCCTCATCATCAATTGCAATCGCGACGGAGGCCAGGAAGTGTATCACATCCACATGCATCTGGTCGGCGGACGGCCTCTGGGCAGGATGTTGGCGAGATAGAAGGTCATTGATCAGAAGGCGGAGGAACCGGATCGTACCCACCTCTGGCAAACGGACGACAGCGCAAAATACGTCGTATCGAAAGAGAAAGAGCATACGGGAAGGGATGCTGGCGAAAAGCCTCAAGCGCATAATGCGAGCATGTGGGATGATAGCGGCATGGACTGGGCGCAATGGCAAAAAAGCGCATCAGGGGCGACAGCACATATTGATAGCCTTTAATGAGCACACACGCGGTGATGGAAAACATTCTATCGACAATTTTTATAGGATTGACCATTTTGCATTTTGAGGTATATTAGGCGGAACTCGTCAGAACAACGGAGAACAGAATGACTCTACCAGACATACAGAACTCACATGACAAACGCGGCATTGAAATCGACCAGGTCGGCGTGTCCAATGTCCGCTATCCCTTGACCTTGCCGCTACGCGATAACGGCGAATTTCACACAGTGGCCAATCTATCCATGACCGTGAGCTTGCCCCACCATCAAAAGGGAACCCACATGTCGCGGTTTATGATTGCACTGAATGAGCAACACAAACACTTTACACCTGATAGCGTACACATTGTACTCGAAGAAATACTCGAATTATTGGAAGCAGAAGAAGCGTTTCTCAGCATGGCATTTCCCATTTTTTTAACCCGCAAAGCACCTATCACGGGCATTGAAGGCATGCTGGACTACAACTGTGAATTTAAGGCAATGTTGACAAATGAAGGCATGCAAGACAAGCTAATCGGCGTACGTGCCAACGTGGCAAGCCTCTGCCCCTGCAGCAAAGAAATCAGCGACTACGGCGCGCACAATCAACGTTCCGAAATCACAATGGATGTGCGGCCTTATGAGGATGAATTTATCTGGTTTGAAGATTTGATCGACATCGGCGAATACCATGCGTCGTGTCAACTCTATCCCATTCTAAAACGCACAGATGAAAAATACGTAACCGAGCGCGCATATAACAACCCCAAATTTGTCGAAGACATCGTGCGCGATGTAGCGACAGACCTGCTGGCAATGATGGACGAAGAGCGCATCTCCTGGTTTTACGTATCGAGCAACAACTATGAAAGCATCCACAACCACGATGCTTATGCCAAAATTGAGCGCGGCGTGCGCGGTCCACTATTGACGCACCGCAAAGAAGCGGAAAACGCGTTGATGGTCTAAAAAATTATTAAATTTTCAACAAAAAAAGGCCTGTGAGTTTTCCTCATAGGCCCTTTTTATTATTCATCACCCTATGCCGCTGTGGCAAGCGCGAGTTCGTGAATGCGCTTGACCATAGAGGCAAAGCCATTGGCGCGGTTGATACTGAGGTGTTTGGCGAGATCGAGCTTTTCAAAAATGCTGCGAATATCAGCCGTGAGAATCTCCCGAGCAGTCTTACCCGAATACAGCGACAACAAAATAGCAACCAGCCCCTTGACAATCTGCGCATCGCTATCTGCGCGAAATTCGATCACCGGGGGATCGCCATCTCGCACATCGGTCACGAGCCACACCTGGCTCACACACCCCCGCACCAGATTGGTATCAATTTTGTATTCCTCATCAAAAGGCGGCAACTTGCGACCGAGTTCAATAATATACCGGTAGCGATCTTCCCAATCCGTGAGAACATCAAAGTTTTGCATAATGCGATCAATCGTAATATCCATAAAAACTCTCACCTCACCACCCGCGCAATATCGCGCGCAAAGTAGGTCAGAATAAGATCTGCGCCCGCGCGTTTAATACTCACCAGAACCTCGTCTCGCACCCGGACTTCATCCAGCCAACCATTTGCGAAAGCAGCTTTGAGCATCGCAAACTCGCCGCTGACATTGTACGCGGCAACCGGCACGCCAAACTCTGTTTTCACCCGATAAATAATATCCAAATAGGGCAATGCTGGCTTGATCATAACGATATCCGCGCCCTCCTCAATATCCAGAGCCACCTCTCGCATGGCCTCGTCGCCATTTGCCGGATCCATCTGATAGGAACGGCGATCACCAAATTGCGGCGCAGACTCTGCCGCTTCGCGAAATGGACCGTAAAAACCCGAACAGTACTTGGCCGAATATGCCATAATCGGTATATGGTCAAACCCCTGGGCATCCAGAGCAGAGCGAATAGCCCCAACGCGGCCATCCATCATATCGGAAGGCGCAACCATATCTGCGCCCGCGCGCACATGGGAAAGAGATTCTTTGACAAGCAGGGCAACCGTTTCATCATTATGCACATCTTTATCCACAATCACACCGCAATGCCCGTGATCCGTATATTCGCATAAACACACATCCGTAATCACATAGAGATCCGGCGTATGTTCTTTAATCGCAGATATCGCACGCTGAATAATACCATCATCGCAATAAGCCCCACTGCCTCGCGCGTCCTTGTGATCGGGAATCCCAAAAAGAATTACCGCTGGAATACCCAGATCGGCAATTTCTCTACACGCCTCAACCACGACATCTATCGACATCTGATGGTTGCCCGGCATAGACCCGATTTCTTTTTTTACGCCTCTGCCCGGACACACAAACAGAGGCATAATCAAATCGTCAACGCGCACGTGATTTTCGCGCACCATTCGGCGCGTCGTCTCACTCTGGCGCAAACGGCGCATGCGGGTAATCGGAAAATTCATAAACATCCACCTTCTTCTAAGCCAACTGCTTTATAGCAACCGTCCCCTCCGGCGCAGTGCGAACCTCATAGCCCGCATCGATGAGTTCCTGCCGCAGATAATCGGCAGTATCGTAATCTCTGGATGCGCGGGCCTCATCAATCTGTTTGCAAATCGCCTCGCTGGTATCTGTATCATCCGCTGATTCAGCCTTGACCAAGCCCGAAAGATCGGCAATCCCCAGCACACTATTGATCTTGTCAAACACATCCAGTGCTTCGGACGGGTCATCTACCTCTTGCCCCATCCAGTTATGCACAACCGCAAGCGCTGCACTGATATTGAGATCGCTGGACAGAGCACTGAGAAAATCGGCAACAACGGGATGATCTCTGCCTACCTCCGTCGCACCGCCGTTCGCCGCTTGAACCAGCCCCTGCCCAAACTCGTGAAATCTTCGCACAGCATTGGCTGAATCCTGGAGACCTTTTTGCGTAAAATTGGTCTGCGTGCGATAATGCGTCTTAATCAGTTCGTAACGCAAAACCGAAGGATGAACGGGACGCCCGGTCACCTTGCCCTCGAGCACATCCCGCACCGTAAAAAAATTGCCTTTGCTCTTGGACATCTTCTCGCCTTCAACCATTAAATAGCGCGGGTGAATCCAGTACCTGGCAAAATGCGAATGCCCCGTCGCACAACACGATTGGGCAATCTCGCATTCGTGGTGTGGAAAAATATTATCCTCGCCTCCCGTGTGAATATCGATAACCTCTCGCCGCAGCATCTTCATCGCCATAGCCGAGCACTCGATATGCCAGCCCGGATACCCCTCACCCCAGGGAGAAGGCCATTTCATAATATGAGACGGATCTGGTTTCCACAAAAAGAAATCAGCGGGATTGCGCTTGATCACCTGGTGTTCCTCAAGCACGCGCCCACCCGAACCCGCGACAAGTTGATCGAGATCATTGCCCGACAGACGACCGTATTCCGGAAAAGATTCAACACTAAAATAAACCACACCATCATCGGCAACATAAGCGTGGCCCTTGTCCAACAGCTTCTGAATCATCACCTGTATGGCATCGATATGTTCCGTGGGACGCGGCATATTGCGCGGATAGTCGTGCGCCACTTTAATCCCCAGCAAACGCGCATCTTCGACAAATGCCTCCGTAAAATATTGCGCCACCTCAAACGGATCATCGGGATTGGAAACCGCGTCATCGGGCAACTTACCCGACTTCTTTTCCTCTTTGAGCTTGCGCGCAGCCACCGCAATTTTGTCCTCGCCAGTCGCATCGGCCACATCGTCGTCTGTCATATGTCCCACATCGGTAATATTCATCACATGGGTAACATTATAACCGGCCAAATCGAGAAAACGACGGAGCACATCGGAAAACAAAAAAGACTTAAAATTGCCGATATGGGCAAAATCGTACACCGTTGGACCACAGGAATACATCGCCACATTCGGAGGATCGAGCGGCTCAAAAACTTCTTCGCGATTCGTCAACGTATTGTAAAATCGAATATCCATGTGAGTTCAAAAATAAATCGGGACCGTAATTTTGTCAATTCTGAGGTCTTTTTCGACGCAAATTAATGAGATAAATCCCCGTAACCACGAGACCAATACTAACCCATTGATGCACCGTAAGCCCCACAAAAACCTCGGGCGTAAGACGCACAAACTCGACAAAAAAGCGAGCAACAGCCATCAAAACGAGATAAAGACCAAAAACCATACCGGGCCTGAGACGATCGCGCAGAGCCAACAGAATCCCAAAAATACAAACCATCTGAATCATCTCGTAAATCGGCGTCGGATGCACAAAATCGAGCGTGGGCACAAGACCATTGGGATAAGCCATACCCCAGGGCAAATCCGTGGGAATCCCATAGCATCCATCGCCCGAAAGCTCACATCCTCCCCGCCCAAAAAAGTACCCCACCACAAGAGCAGGCGCAATCGCATCCACAGCGGGCCAATCGAGCGCATTATACCGGCGAAGCCAAAGGAGCACAGTCGCAGCCCCACCCAAAAGCCCGCCATACCAGGCCCAACCCACCGAGGAAAAAATCGTGCCAAAAGGATCGGCCACAAAAGCGTGGGGATACTCGAAAACGTGAAAAATTTTACTCCCCACAATACCGCCAATCACAGCGACAAATGCAATGCGATCTGACAATGTGGGGTCAAGACCCCGACGCCGAAACTCGCGCTTGAGCACCCACGACGCACAGAGCAAACCAATCGCGAGCATCACGCCATAAACGCCGATGCGAAATGGACCGTATTCAAAGAGAATTGGAGACATCGTATTTATCAGACCGCCTTTTTCTCGAGCAAAAACAAAAACTCCCGGTTTGGTTGCTCTGCATCCCTCAACCATTCATTCGTCCACTTCATCCCTGCCATCACATTCTTCTTATAATTGAGTGCAACCACATCCACTATCTCGCCATTGCGCCGCAACACATCATTCAACGCTCTCGCAGTCGCCCGCCCGCCAGAACTGTACGACAGAATAATCCATCGCGCGCGCGTCGCCGCGATCAAATCCTCAATCGCCTCAACAGCAATAAAGTTCCCCTCATCATTCTGTCGAAACTCCTCAAAAACAGACGCCGCCACAGTATCCGATGTATCCCTACGGCGATTGGCCTTCCCGAAAAGAGCCGGTTTATCGGCGCAAATCACACTCGTCCACACATGGTAATACGAAGCATATCGCACCCGCGATGGCGGCATCTTCTCGTTATTCGACCCATAAGGAGGATCGAAATATGCCAGATCAACAGATATATCGGGAACGAGATCAAAAATATCCCTCTGAAATACCCGATGTTCCCCCGGTGAACAAAAAATATTCGGCACCTTCAGCACAAGCTCCTTATAAGAGCGCGGCGACCAGTCCTTCAAATAAGAAACAAAATGCCCCAAACTGCTATCCACGCGATCCAGCGCCAAAATCAGACTCGTAAGCGCCACAGCCTCATCAACCGGATCGAGCTTCAGCGCGTCGATCTCCTCTCGAATCGCGTCTAATTTACGGGTATTGTGTATCTGCCACGGCTTCTTGCGCCCATCCCACTGTATCGCACATCCGTTATTGGACTGACCGCCATAGTGCTCCGTGAACCACCCATCCACATGCGGAAGCGCATTGAGATGATCGATCAATGGTTGGTAATCCTCTCGCCTCTTTTCATTCAGCAAATAGCACGTCCCAAAAACCTTCGACCACACCGCAACATCATTGCAAACAACCGTATAACCCAGCCTCGCGAGCGCCTGCGACACCCTCGTCGTACCCGAAAACCCATCCAACACCGTCCTTGCATCAACCTTCTTAACCAGTTGCAGAATATGCGGAAGAAGTCTCAACTTTGACCCCGCGTATTTGATCCCCTCAGTGTAGGGCACATCGCAAGCGACTCGCATCATGCTTTATCCCCCAAAATCTACCTGGACAACTGACGAACCACAGTCGCGATATCTTCGGCGGTATGAGACGGGCGAAAAAAGAAGCGCAAATCGCCCTTCTGGTCAATGAGATAGGTATAGAGAGAATGGTCGATAAGATACCCCGCTGCGGAATTCCGCTCGCCGATCTCATAATGGGCGGCATAGCGTTTAACCACCGCATCAATACTATCCTGAACCCCTGTAAGACCAATGGCTGGCACATCAAAATGCGACAAATAAGACTTGAGCATTTGCGGTGAATCGCGCCCGGGATCAACACTCACAAAAAGCGTCCTGAGATCGCGTGCATCCTCGTCTAAAATCGTATAAGCACTGGCAAGACGCGCCATCGTTTGAGGACATGCATCGGGACAACTCGCATAGCCAAAAAAGAGAAGAAACGGACGCTGTTGATCTGCCAAATGGAAAGAATTGCCATCGTGGTCAACAAGCGTC
>JAPOXY010000082.1 GCA_026706845.1 Gemmatimonadota bacterium | reverse complement strand
GGCTGATTAAGTCGCGTCCGGAAATATCCAGAGGAAGGGGTTTGTTTTTGGCGGTGAGATCACTTTGGCGAGCTTTTCTAACTCTCTGAGGACCAATCCCACAACATGTCCCTGTGCATACACCTGATTGCCCATTAAGGGACAAGTCCCAAACTTC
This sequence comes from Gemmatimonadota bacterium, assembly GCA_026706845.1. Taxonomy (NCBI): domain Bacteria; kingdom Pseudomonadati; phylum Gemmatimonadota; species Gemmatimonadota bacterium. The sequence continues at coordinate 117,148 of JAPOXY010000082.1, read as the reverse complement.
TTAAATGCTCGTCTAATTCCCCCGTACTCGAAAACCCTTGACCGCTTACAACTTGTGCACGAATAGTTGAATGTTCTACCCTGTGTTTTGTAGCTAATTGCTTTGTGGCTTCTCTACGAGACAAACCCGGCCGTGCCCTTAGTAATTCTATTAATTCATTGAAAACTATATCTTTTTGGTACATGACTTTTTCTCTCTTTATATTACATAACGGACCGATCCGCCATAAAATCTCAAATCGTCATCCAAGTATTTTCCTACGTATAAATTCTGTATTTCCCCCGGGGCTTCATGCCCGTCAAAATAGCTATCACCGTCGGGGGCGGTGTGCCAAGCGGTAGGAATAAATACCCCTGCAATTTGCCGCCTATAACAAGCCAATACAATCTCGACCTCGCGTTCTGCTTTTTCTTTCCTTACCGGCCAACAAAACCGGGCGGCGGCATATAAGTTGCTGGCTGTTCTACCGTCCCAATTTCTACTTACAGAGACGATCAAAGCCTTATGTTCAAGGTCATCCCGTTCCAATATCTCCCTGTCATTCATTCCTTTGCCCCTTTCTAATAGCGCCTTAATGAGTTGAAATTCAATCCCCCAAAACATAGAGCTTCATCTGGTCAATAGTATCCTTCACCCGCATGTTCTGCCTTGCCACAAACTCAGTCACATATCTCCAAAGGTGCTTCTTGCCCATTTTTTGATACACACCCATGATTCCTCGCTTGATGCCTGACCAGAATGACTCAATGCCATTTGTCCATATCTTCGATGCTAATACCAGCCTCTTTGAGGCGTTGAGCGAGGGGATCTGTGTTATTGCCTTCATCAATTTCGATTCCGTTCTTGTGGCAAAAGTTTCTAAGTGCTATTCGGCAAGTCTTAGAAACGTCAGTGTCATTGTTATCTGCCCACCTACGCAATGCCTCATATAGAGAGGTGGGCACTTTCACCGACAAAAATTTAGTATCTTTGTTTTTCATAGACATAGAACCCTCGCTTTGCGTGACGTTCACGAATTAAATGATCGGTCTTAATTAACGTTTTGAGGGGCAAAAGGGTTTCATTTTCTCTTTGGTCACTATTCTCCATAATCCCCTAAATTTTAGAGTCTAAAATGGGAACCCCTGTGCCGATTATGCATCGGGCAATTCGGTTCGCAATGCGAATTTTTCCTCAGGCGTTCCCGCGCCTTTTAATACTTCCAGATATGCTTTGTGCAGTCGCTGTGCTTCGGCCATGTTTTGCTGGTTATACACGTTGTTCTTTTGCGCGAGGTCTGTCCGTAGATCGTATAGTTCCGCCGGCCATTTGGGTCCGCGATAGTGCAATGTCCAGTTGCCGTCTGTGATGCTGGAGCACACGCTGCGGTCTTCGCGTACAGGCAGGGTTGCCGATGTGACGGCGACTTTCCGTTGTTCTTCTGCTTTTTCGCCTTTTAAGATGGGGGCGACGGATATGCCGTGCAGTCCATCGGGTTTTTTTATGCCTGCAAGGTCGAGTATTGTGGGCATGAAATCGACGGGTTGTGTCAGGGATTTAGTGCGTTTTCCCGCTGCGTTGCTGCCGGGCACATATCCCATGAAGGCTGTGTGGGATACTTCTTCGTAATAGGGCCAGTCGCCGTCTGGTCCCTGTCCGCTTTTGCCAATGCGTCCGTGGTCGCCGATATAATGTCCGTGGTCAGACATGAAGATTACGGCTGTATCTTCCCATAGTCCCAGGTTTTCTACTTTTTCCAGCAGGTGACCGACCCAGGTGTCCATGAGCGTGACTTCGCCTGCGTATAGTGCCCGCGTGTGTTTGATTTCTTCTGCGCTCAGGTAATCGCAGTAGTCGTAAATGGGATGGTCGATGACTTCACCTGTGTATCCGGGGTTGTACATATTGACGTAGTGCGCGGGGGGGTCCCACGGTTCGTGAGGGTCAAAGGTGTCGATGTACAGGAAGAATTTTTCGTGGGTGTGGTTTGCCTCCAGCCAGTCTGCAGCGCGTTGCATGGTGCGTGCGACAAAGGTGTCGCGTTCTGTTTCCCAGTGTGCTGCGCGCCAGCGATAGTGATATTGTTGCATGCGCTCAGGTGTGCGAATTTTTTCGGGGACTGATTCGAAGGGGACGGGTATATCATCTGTGATTGAGCGATCGCCTTCTTGCCCGCGAATCCATTCCCAGCCCAAAAATCCGCGGTCAAATTGATGTCCGTCTCTTACCAGGTGCGGTGTGTCGCATAAGAGCATGGTGACATATCCCGCGTCTGTGAGGAGTTCGGACAAGATGACTTCATCTTCGGGGAGCGGCGTCCAGCCTCGAAAGGGGAATGTCAGCCTGCCGGTCATCATGTCTGTGCGCGTGGGTATTGTTGGGAATGATGCCTGATACGCGCGGTCAAAGACCATGCAGCGTTTGGAGAATGCGTCTATATGCGGTGTGCGGATCCATGTATTTCCGTGACAGCCCAGGTGATCGTAACGCAGGGTGTCGGACATTACGACAATGATGTTCATGGTAGTCCTCCAAAAAAGGTTTCTAAATGCTGAAAATTGAGCTTGGGTAAAATAATTCCTTTTTCAGAATCTGCAACACGAACACCAGATGGTTCAAAATGGGGTTGTGGTTTGCGGCAGGATATAACACTTGTCGGCGGTTGACAGCGTATAAATTTCTGTCTATTTTGTAAGAAAATCACATATCCCCACTATTTATGATCATCCCCAATGCTGACCGTGCAGTTATCGATATTCGCAAATTACGCGATTATTGTCTCAATCCCGCTCACAACGAAGGCAAACACAAAGCGCGATTGTTTTCTGCCAAATTGGGAATAACCCGTCAAGATGCTGAAGCCTTGAGAGAAATTTTATCAAAAAAGGTTTTGACAGAGCCAGCAACTATGGGGAGACGTGATGATTTTGGTCAACGTTACATCATTGATTTTGAATTTGAATGGCAAGGGCAACAGGCTATACTGCGCAGTGGATGGATTATTGAACACGATCAAAATGAGCCGCGATTGACAACGTGCTATCCTTTGTAAATAAAGGCAAAGTGATATGGATAAAGACATCAAACTTTTAGATGTGGTTGCATTGACAGAAGATATTGACGAGTATGGTCTCTGCCAGGGACAGGTTGGAACAATTGTTGAGATGCTTTCGGATGGTCAAGCGTTTGAGGTTGAATTTTGTGACCGGGAAGGTCGCACCTATGAATCAGTTGGTTTACGTCCCAACCAGTTTATCGTATTACACTATGCGCCGATCACAAATGTTTGAATGTTGTATATAAAAACTTGAAAGTAAAGCCCCGGATTTCTCCAGGGCTTTTTTTATAGCGCAATAATCAATTTGACCTCTGCAGGAGTAATGTTTTTTCAGGATTAATATTTGTGGTCACACGCATTGAGGAGGAGATGATGGATTCTATTTATGGGATTGTGCCGCCAGTGGTGACGCCGTTTCGGGAGGATGACTCGCTTGATGAGGGGGCGTTTCGGACAGAAATTCAGTATATGATTGAGACGGCGAAGGTGCATGGGTTGGCGGTGACGGGGAGTACGGGCGAGGGGCATACGCTCGGGGATGATGAGGTGAGGCAGTTGACGCAATGGGCAGTGGAGGAAGCCGATGGGCGAGTGCCAGTGATTACGGGGATTATTACGGACAGTACGAAGTCGGCAATTGAGCGGGGGAAGGCTGTGGCTGATTTGGGTCCGGTGGCATTACAGGTGACGCCGGTGCATTATTTGTTTCGGCCAGACGATGATGCGATGGTCAGGCATTTTGAGGCGTTGTGTGAGGGGACGGGGTTGCCAGTGATGATTTACAATGTGGTGCCGTGGACGTATTTGTCGCCGGAGTTGTTGACGCGGATTATTGACGAGGTGGAAGGTGTGGTGGGGGTGAAGCAGAGTGCGGGAGATATGAAGTTGCTGGCTGATTTGTTGTTGATGGCTGGAGATCGCGCACGGATTATGACTGCGGTAGATGCGTTGTTGTATCCGTCATTTGTTTTGGGTGCACACGGTGCGATTGCGGCGATTTTGACGGCTGTGCCCGAGTTGTGTGTGGCGGTGTGGGATGCGTGCCAGGAGGGTGATCATAAAAAGGCGTTGGATTTACACGAGAAGTTGCTGCCGATTTGGAATGCGATTTTTGATGATAATTTGCCCGCAAATACCAAGTATGCGATGATGCTGCAGGGACGCGATGGGGGTGTGCCGCGCCCGCCAATGCCGCCGTCGTCTGCCGAGCAGGAGGGGCGGGTTCAGGCGGCATTGGAGAATGCAGGTGTGGTTTAACCCTTTAATCCTTTGACTTCAGTCTCAATGGCATTAGCAATGCCAGCCATTCCGCATTCAGGGATGTGCGCAAGATGATCGCTTTGCTCTGTTCTCTAAATTCTATTGTGATTTCATCGCTGTCTTCAATGTCCAGCGCATGCAGGATTTTTTTGAGATACGCGAAGTTCACGGCGACCCTGAGTGTGTCTTCTGATGGTGTTTCAAATTTGGCATTGAGGGGCACTTGAAATATCCAATCTGCAATGCCTCCTGGCGAGTCGTCATCTTTCGCGTCGTGGAGATATTGGAATTTGCCATTGTCCTCTCGGGTATATCCCGTGTCCCGTGAGGTGAGAAAAGTTATGGTTTGGGTCAGTGGCGAGAGGTGTAGATCTACCCGGGGGCGATATTGCCACAGGTCCGACTCTGGATGCCGCGCTTCCATGAATTCTTGTAGTAAGTTCAGTGCTTGTGCCAGAAGAGCCGAGGAGATAGAAACTCGCATTGTGGGATCTTCTTGCGGGATGACCTGTTCGTATTTAACATAAGGACCTTCGATCAAGGGGACCTGAAGGGTTGTGCCGTTGCTCTGGATTTCTGCGGTTTCTTCCGCAATTTTCAATGTGGCTTGTTCGGGCAGTTGGATGTCTGGCCAGGGTCCGAGGACAATGGGTGCGGCCAATTCCGAGAGGCTTTTCAATGTGCGAATGATCATGATATGTCCGTTGGTCGCAGTTGCGCGACCGTCTGTGTCGAGACATACGCCCTGCAAGATCGGGCGTTTTTCATCGTCGCTTACAAAACCGATTACTTTTTTGAGCGCGTCCATGTCCGCGCGGTCCAGTTCAGTTGTTTGCATTTGAATATCCGACATTTTGTGCAATTCTCCTTTCAATTTGAGACGCGCACGCCTCAGACGCCCGCGCACGGTTTCTACCGTGAGGTTCAGGAGGTCGGCTGTTTCCGCATAAGAATACCCTTTGAAATAGTGATGGGCGATTACCTGGCGATGTTCAGCCGATAGGATGCGTAGCGCGGCTCGTACAACGTGTTTGATTTCTTCTTCAGTGTGCGTTGCGGGTTCTGGATAAAATGTTTCTTCCAGTCGCAATTGCACGGCTCGACGGCGATGATGGGAGTTGACGGCGTTGCGTATGATGCTGTGTAACCAGGGTCTAAATCGGTCGGGTTTGCGAAGTTGATGCAGATTTTCGTACACTTTGATAAATACGATTTGGACCAGGTCTTCTACGTCATCAACCAATCGTATGGATTGGGCAATTTGGGCATACACATATCGCGAATAGCGTTGCACCAGAACTGCGAATGCTTTGCGGTCGCCGTCCAGAATTTGAGCGATGAGCGCGCTGTCTTCAATCTGTTCCACGAATGCTCCACGAGAAATCAATACACGCGTGTTTTAATAAAAGACGAGTCTGTATCCTGAAAGTGTCGTATGGACATAAAAAAAGCCCCGGAATCCGGGGCTTTTTTTATGCTTTAAGCATTGGGACACTTAAAGTCCAGGCCATCCATGATGACTTTTATCTGATCGGATGGCTTGAAATAATCTGTTGCCGTATAGTTTTTGCCCAGATCGCCCATTAACCGACGGCGGCGGGGTGTCATGCGCGATAGAACTTCTTCGGGGCACTTTTCGTAATCGTAAGGTCTGCACCACATTTGGCCATACCGGAAGGTGATGCTGCGCCGCACGACGTCTGTGTGATTTGGCGCGACCGCGTGCCACAGGGTGTTGGGGAATATCGCGCAATCTCCCGCTTCGGCAATGAGTTGTATTGCGCCGGGCGGTGTTTCATTGCGCGACCCTTTGGGCATTGGGCGGCGATGGCTGCCGGGTACCACACAGAAGTTTGCACAATTTTCGTGTGGTATATCGGTGAGGAAGAACTGAATTTTGAAGTTTAATGGTAGGCTGTCTGGCGTGACCCGAATTTGTGCCAGTGAGCGTCCAGCATCGGTGTGCCAGCCGATCAAGTTATCGGTTTTGTCATTTGGATAGCGCACGTAGATTTGCGATCCCATGATCTGGATATAAGGTCCCATCAGGTCGAGGATGGTGCCAAATAAGTTGGGGTGGTCCATTAATCCGTCAATTCGACTCGTTCGGAAGAGCGTTTGGATGATGGTATAGACGCCTTTTTCGAGCACTTCGGGATATTTGGCTTCGTACTTCGCGATCACTTCGTTGGCCGCGTCGAGATATTCCGCTGCTTCGTCTTTGGGGATTACATTTTTGAGATGTAAATATCCCTGTTCCTGCCACTGTTGCCGCATGGATTTGCTCACGTGGTTCATGTCAAAGCTCCTGTTTTTTGAATGTTGTTTTAGACCTTAGCCCTTGCCTGATTGTGTACAATGAGATATTTTTCGATGAAACTATCGGAAAACAATATAAAAGGAGGCTTTTATGCTCGTGTTGACAACCCCCAATATTGAAGGGAAAACTGTTGATAGCTATCAGGGTATTGTGACGGGTGAAGCTATTTTGGGTGCCAATTTTTTCAAAGATATCTTTGCGAGTCTCCGCGATATTGTCGGCGGGCGTTCAGCCGCGTATGAGTCAGAACTCCGCAGAGCCAAAGATCTCGCCATCGAGGAAATGGTCGAACAGGCACGCGGTATGGGTGCCAATGCCGTCATTGGCGTGGATCTCGACTACGATACGGTTGGCGAGGGCAGTATGCTTATGGTCAGTGCCAGTGGCACGGCTGTTACTTATCGGGATTGAGACGTTCGTTATTTGTATTGTGTTTGGGTAAATTTCGATTCTTTTATTACGGTTTGCGATTCGTAAATGGATCCGCTTCGGAGTGCGCCAGGCCATGGCATTCGCACGGGTACGGCTTCCACGCGCGGGATGTTGGTCGGCTCGCCGCGCACGATTGTTTCATTGAACAAATCCCAGTTGTTCAGGCCCGATAGGGGATATGCATCGATCGCGCAGTATTGAAATAGGAGCAGTCGGCGGGGTTTGTCGGATGTATTGGATACTGACCCGTGTAGCATGCGTACGTGATGGATTGTGATGCCGCCTGCTTTGACCATTACGGGTACGGCACCTTTGTCGCTAAAGGTGGAGTCGGTTACGGCGCCGCAAAAATGGCCGTCGAGGTGATGGTCATACACCGGTCCTCTGTGCGAGCCGGGAATGACGAGCAAGGGGCCATTTTCTTCTGTCATGTCGTCGAGCACTATGCCCACAGCGAGCAAATCGTCGTTGCTATGCGGATAAAATGCCCAGTCCTGATGCCACTCAACCGGGCTGCCGTAGCCGGGTTGTTTCATGTTGAGCTTGTTGCCATTGCACCGCAGGCCATATCCGATCAATTGCGATACGATGCCCAAAATTTTCTCGTGATGCAGGGTCTTGCGATATACTTCATGGAGCAGGATCGGACTTTTCAGGCGTCTCAGTTTTGGGTTTTCGGGCGTGTGCCCGGGTTCGAGGTCGAATACTTCGGTGTGTTCGGTGACCTCCCGCGATTTTTCCACATATTCATCGGTTACCCGACGCAGGTTATTGACCTCGTCTTCACTGAGCACGTTCTCCACACCGAGATATCCGTGTTCGTGATAAAACGCAATTTGTTTCTGGGTGAGCATGGTTTACTCCTTACTTTTATGGATGGCGGTATTTGTTTCCAAATTTTTCGCGCAGTAAGACGGCGCCTTCTGCACGGTCGGTTTCTGCAAGGCGATCGCAATAGTCTTCGAAAGCTCCCCAGGTGTGCATTGGTCCGCCTTCTTGCATGACTGTCCAGAGGGGATCGTTGTCGTAGGGTCGCGGCATGGTTTCCATCATGTGGTCGTGCCAGTTCATGAGGCGATACGCAGCCTCGCGGCATATATCGGGGTTTTCCGCCGCTACGTCGCGCATTTCCCAGGGGTCGTCTGATAGGTTAAATAGCAGTTCGCGTGGGTAGAGCCGATATCCATCGTGATAGGTGCGGATGTAAATCCAGTCGTCAAAGCGGACAGCTCGCTGGCATACGTGCGCGCACTGGCTCAGGATCAATTCGCTGCGCCCGGCATCTGTACCTTCGGTGATGACAGGGGCGTAACTTTCGCCATCCCACAACGCTTGTTTTTGCCCGCCTAAAAGATCGGCTAATGTGGGAGCTAAATCAATATTGTAATGCAGGCCCTCGTCTGTGATTCCAGATTGTCCGCCGGGCCACTTTACGATCATCGGTATATGGCAGGTCGCCTGGTCGGCTGTTCCGTGTTCGCCGTATATGCCGAGTTCGCCCATGTTTTCGCCGTGATCCGCGCTGATGATGATCGCGGTGTCGTCCAGCACGCCTTTGTCTTCCAATATGCCCACAATGATGGCGATTTGATCATCTACGTACCGGATTGCGGTGTCGTATCCGTCGATCATCCGCCGCAGGTCGTCCATGTTGTCCAGGCGCCCGGGGTGCCGGGGAAAGCGGGGATTGGGACGGTCGTCCCACATCATGATGTCCTGCGCGGTGTGGGGTCCGACGAGTTTTTTGTGTTCTTCCAGCAATTCGGGTGTTAGCCAGTCTGGGAGAGGATCATCGGCAAAGGGTTCGCCGTATTCTGCTGGCGCGCGATAGGGGGTGTGTACATCCCAGTAGTTGATGTGCAAAAACCAGTTGTCGTCCGCGGCATTATCATTCAGCCATTTTTCGACTACGGGTGTTACTTCTTCGGCTGATTCCATGCCGCCTTTGCCGGTGTTGTGTATTTCGTTGAAGCCGGCGTAAAAATGCCACGCGGCATGCCGCTGTCCAAAGGGGCTGATCATGGATGTTTTTAAGCCCCGACGCTGCAGGAATCCAGCCAGTCCCTCGTTTGCCAGTCGATCTCGAAATCCGCGGTTTGGTCCATTTATGCGCCGCTCTGATGCTGTGCCGCCGTGTCCTACGACGCCCGAATGAATGCCGAATTGCCCGGAGTAAAATGCGGTGCGCGATGGCAAGCAGGGCGCGTCTGTTGTATAGACTTGATTAAATCGAATGCCTTCGGCTGCGATTTTGTCAATTGTTGGCGATGTGTTGCGGTGATATCCGTAACAGCCCAGGTGTGTGGGATTTAAGGCGTCGAGATCGAGGTATAAGATGCGCATAGATGTTCCTTTTCTGTTTTGGTTCGTTCAGGGGATAATTTACCTTTAAAATTGTTTCTTAGCAAGTGTTCCGCGCTGATAATCAGAACCGCTTGACGGATCGGCCCGTTGACATTATTCTGCATCGCACAAACAATAGCGAGGAGGCCGCAGATGCCAGAGCCAACAATTTCTCTTTCACAGGAACAAGTTCATTCATTTCACGAGGATGGGTTCCTCGTTCTCAATGCGATTACGACAGAGGAGGAGGTGGAACAGCTTCGGGAGATTTACGATCGACTTTTTTCGGATCGCACGGGTTGGGATCAGGGGAGTCAATTTGATCTGGCGGGTACAGATGAGGATGATCAACCACGCCTTCCGCAAATGCTCGGTCCCAGCCGTTTTGCGCCCGAACTGAAAGATACGCTCTATCTGGCCAATGCGCGGGCGATTGCGGGGCAGTTGCTGGGTTCTGATATGCTCGATAGGAATGGCGAACACATGATTTACAAGCCGCCGCGTATTGGTGCGGCAACGCCGTGGCATCAGGATCAGGCGTATCACGATCCTACCATGGCGTACAAGGGCGTAAATTTTTGGATGCCGCTGGACGATGCGACGGTGGAATCCGGCTGTTTGCAGTTTATTCCGGGTAGCCACAAGCTCGATGTTTTGCCGCATCACAGTATTAACCGGGATCCGCGTATTCACGGTCTTGAGGTTGATGATCCCGAACAGTATGCCGCGCGGGCGGTTCCCTGTCCTGTTGCGGCTGGCGGGGCTTCGCTTCACGCGTGTTATATGCTTCACTACGCAGAGCCAAATCGCACAGATGTTCCGCGGAGGGCTTATACGCTTACGTTCAGGACGCCACCCCAGACGCGCGATAAGCCCGTTGATGCATATTGGCAACAAAATAAACAGACGGCGCGGCAAGCAAGGGCAGATGCGTATCAAACAAGGGGTTCTATGTAAAGGAGTTTTTATGAAAGTTCTCGTTACAGGTGCCGCCGGACAGGTTGGTTGCCGGCTGGTGCGCCAGTTGCTCGACCAGAATTGCGAAGTTCGGGGGACGATTCTTCCCGATGATCCCGCGCGCAGCCGTCTCGACGGTGTCGATATTGAGTTGCGCGAGGGGGATTTGACGGATTTATCTTATGTTAAAGATGCTGTCGAGGGCGTGGACGCGGTTATTCACACTGCCAATCTCGTCGGTCCGCATTTTGAACTCAATAATCAGATCAATCTCCAGGTTACACGCGCGTGTGAGGGCGTTGCAGACCGGCTTGAACGCTATGTTTATACCAGTTCTTCGGGCGTGTTTCCCAATAATGGCGAAAATGTTCCGTGTGCTTATCACCCGGTGGATGAATTGCATCCCAAACGGCCGGATGGCGAGTATTCTATGTCCAAGTATTTCGGCGAGGTGATGGCAGAACGCGCGAATCGAGAGACGGGTTTGCGCTATTCTATTGTGCGCCCGAGTCACGTTTTGTCCGGGACCAAGATTTTGAATCAGTTCAGTGTTGCGCGCGTGGTCAATTTGTTGAAGAAAAGTCAGGAAAGACCCGGTACTGAACTCTATATGGCAGATGGTACTGAACTCTGGCACGATATCGAAGCGAAGGCGGCGTCTCCGCAGCAACCGTGTAGTATTACGGATGAGGACGGACGCCCATGGCTTTATCAACCGCAGGATGCCCGCGATATTGCCCATTGTCTGGTTTGTGCGATGAACTCTGGCGCGGCGCTGGGCGAGTCGTTTAATGCCGGCGCGCCAGAGCCATTTCCTTTTACCGAAGGGGCGCGGTTGATTGCAGAAAGAAGAGGGGTTGATTTGCTTGAGTTCAGGGTTCCGCTACAGTATATGTATGATCATGCGATTGGCAAGGCGAAGAGTCTGATTGATTATCGTCCGCAAGGCGATTTGAATGCGATGATTGAGTCGGCTTTTGCGTGTGAAGAAGGCGCGACGGATTATACCTGGGATTGAGAAGTTCTAAAGGCGCGTTCTCAAGGCATCTATCAGATTATCTGCTGGTTCGCAGGGGAGTTCTACGGGCCGATGTTCCAGCGCGCTTGTGTAGATTCCCAGGATGATGTTGAAGTCGCGCAAGGCGAGGTCGAGGTTCAGAGGATGGACTTTTGCGTCGTTTTCTATCCATTGTAGCATGGCGTCTGTCATGGCGGCTTGTCCGAGTATGTCTTCGTCCGGGTATTCGTGGGTACCCCGCTCTATATGGCCATCGATACCCACCTCCCACGACCACATGGTCCAGTGTACATATCCCCGCGTGCCATAGGCGGCGATGCGCTTGTGGACATTGGTGCGGTCTTCGTTTGTTACGCGCGGGGCAAATGGTCCCGAGATGAGTTGGGCGCGCAGGCCATCGGCGTATTCTATTGCTCCGATGCACTGGTCGGGCGCGAAATGTTTTTTGGGCGTGTCTTCCAGGCCGTCTGTGCCAGAGGCTTGTCCCATTACTTTTATGGGGAGGCCATCTGGATGGAAGGCGGCAATGGATTGTAGCGCGTGTGTGCCCTGATACGCCAGGTTCATGCCGCAGCTTGATTCGATAAATCGCACGTCGCCGATTTTTCCTTCCTGTACGATATTTTGCAATTGCTGCCTGCGCGGGTGAAAGTGGAGCTGGTGATTTACCGCGATTTTGGTTTTTGCGGTTGTTGTAAAGTTTTTGATTGCGCGCCAGTCTTCTCCTTGAATTGCTATGGGTTTTTCCACGAGGACAGCGGGTACTCCGGCGTTTTCCGCGGCTTCGAATACTTCCAGTCGCACACTGGGCGGGGTGTTTACGTGTACCAGGTCTGGCTGTTCTTTTTCAAACATTTCCCGATAGTCCAAATACCGCGTATCGACGTCAAATGTATCGCCAAATGCGTGCAGGTTTTCTTCTGTTCGCGTGGAGATTGCGGCGAGTTTGCCGTGTGTTAAGTGTTGATACGCTTCTGCCAATCCCCGCGCGCGTCCGCCACTTACGCCGATTATTGCACATTTAAGCATTGAGTTCTTCCTCCTTCACGCCCACGGTTTTAATACGACTTTTGCACACGCGCCTGTGGTTTGCAATTCCCAGGCTTTTTGTACGTCTTCGAGTGAGAATATATGTGAGATCATCCGATTCAATTTGTCTGTGTTTGCGCGGACGACTTGCATGAGTTTTGGTACGTCTTTTAAGTTGTAATGCCAGGAGCCGACGAGTGTGATGCCTTTTCGGATCATGTCCTGGCTGATTCGCAAGGGGGTGTCTTCTCCGCATTCGCCAACGAATGCCACCTGTCCGCGCCGTCGCGCAGCGTCGATGCACAGCCGGTGTGCGGATACGGCGCCCGAGCAATCTACGGCGGCATCTACGCCAACGCCGTTGGTGAGGTCCATTATTTGTTGCAGGGCGTTTTCTTTGAGCGGGTCGATTGCTTCGTCTGCACCCAGTTCGATTGCTTTTTCGCGCCTCCAGGGGTTGATATCTACGGCTATTACGCGCGCGCCCAGGTGTTTGCCGTTGATTACGCCTCCAAGTCCTACGGGACCGAGTCCGGTGACCATGAATGTGTCGTAGGCGTTTACTTGCATGCGCTGTATGGCGCCAAATGTGGGTCCCAGACCACAGCAGGCCATTCCCCCGTGTTCGTAAGAGACGTCGTCGGGAATTTTTGGGAGTAACCAGTCGGGTTTTAAGAGGTACTGCGCCATGGTGGCTCGGCCTTCGTTTCCGCCCGTGAATTCGGCAAAGTTTGCGCTTTGCTGACAGTGGATATAATCGCCGCTGACACAGAGAGGGCAGGTACCACACGGATATTGGGGCATTACGGCTACGCGGTCGCCTACTGATACGCGCCCGGGTTGGGCGATTTGGACGACTTCACCGGCTGCTTCGTGTCCCAGAGAGGTGGTTTTTCTGCCGCCTGTAAATCCTTTGTATTCTGTACACATCGGCGCGGCGTGAATTTTTACCAGTACCCAGTTGTCTTTTGGCTTTGGATCTGGTACGTCTATTACGCCGCCTTTGCGTTCACCAAATATTGCAGCTACTTTCATTTTTTCCTCCAGAATGGGGTTGACAGAGGTCATGTCTCGCTATTCATTCACATTCGATAGAATATTTCGAACGATTGATTTCACGGAGAATATATCTATGGACAAAGTCCGAGTGGCATTTATTGGCTGTGGTAATATGTCGTCGCAATTGCAACGGTGCATACCGCTGGTGCCGGAGTTTGAATTTGTCGCTACTTGCGATCTCGTCGAGGAGAAGGCGAGATCAAATGCGCGCAGGTTCGGCGCACTCCGCTATTATACCGATTATAATGAGATGTTCAAGCATGAAGATCTCCACGCTGTTGCCGTTGTGGGCAGGCCAGAGGACAAATTGCATCGGGATATCGGTATTGCGTGTCTTCAGCAGGGGTATCATATCTATACCGAGAAGCCGCCCGCGACTACCTCTGAGGGTGCGAAGATGCTGGTCGATGCCTCAGTTGCTGCCGGTAAAACAGGGATGGTGGGCACAATGTGGCGGCATGCCCCCGCACATCAGATTGCCAGAGAGTTGATGGACGATGAGGCGTTCGGCCACGCCTGTCAATACCATACTCGCTATATGGCGCCGGGTCCCCGGTTACAGGAAGTAGGATCGCCTTTTGCCTGGCCTTTTATGCTCGATCAGGTTATCCATCCTACCGATTGCATGCGTTTTTTTATGGGGCAGGTCAGCGAGGTTTTTGCGCTGGGTTCTGTTGATGGTGCGTCTGGTACGGTGTCAATATCCGTTAATTTGCGTTATGAGAATGGTGGCATCGGTACGATGACGCTCGGCACGGGTCCGGTTTTGGAGGCGATGATTTTTGTCAAGGGTACGAATAATCAGGCCATTCAGGTGTTTGAGACGCGCAAGTTGCGCCGTTACCGCGTTCCGACATGGCTCGATTCTGGCGGTGGGTACGCCGATACGCCTACCGAAGAATGGGATCTCAATACCGCATTTCACAGCGTCGGGCGTCCCGGCTATCTCGAAGAGATGCAGCATTGGGCACAGTCGCTGCAAGCCGATATACAGCCTCATTCGAGTCTTGAGGATGCCTATGAGAATATGCGCGTTTTAGAGGCGATTAGCCATAGTGTTGAGACGGGAGAGGTCGTTCAAATTTCCGCATAATTTGTAATAGAGGAATTTTCTATGAATAAACCCATCCGCATGGCCGTGGTCGGTGTTGGGCGCATTGGCGTCTTTCACGCCCGGCATGTTCAAGAACTCGCCCGGGAAACGGGTGTGTGCGAACTCGTCGCTGTGTCCGATACTTATGGCGATACGGCCAGTCGCGTGGCTGCAGCGCTTCAGGCAGATCAGGCGACGGAGATTCACGCGTTTAACGATGTGTCTGATCTCGCGGCGTCGAATTTGATCGATGCCGCGCTTGTTGCGTCGCGCACAGAAGATCACGAACGCGATGCGCGCATGCTTGTTGACGCGGGTTGTCGCGTGCTTTTGGAGAAGCCGCTGACCCATTCGCTCGCGTCTGCCGAGGCTTTTGTTGCCGATTTGAATCGGGATCCCAGGCGGAAGAATGCGCTGATGCTGGCTTTTATGCGCCGGTTTGACGCGCCGTTGTTGAGGGCAAAAGCATTGTTGGAACAAAACGCCATCGGCAATGTGTTCAAGATTGTTTCGGTGCTGGAGGACCCTATTCCACCGCCCGTTGGTTATAATAGCGCGGGCTTGCTTACCGATATGGCTGTTCACAATTGCGATGAGATTCTCTGGCTGCTCGGCTGTCCTTTGCCGGAATATGTGGCTGCGTTTGGGTCCAATCTTTACAATTGTACTATCAGTACTGTTGAAGAGGATTACGATGATGCTTTTTTGCAGATGTGGTTTCCCGGTCGCTTACTCGGTCAGGTTATGGTCAGTCGCAATCACGTTGCGGGGTATCGCAATGCGACCTGGATTTATGGCGATGGCGGGGTGATTCACGTGGGGCATTTTCAGGAGGATCCGAGCAAGGTTGAGGTGGAGGCGTATGGTCCCGATGGCGTGATATTTAAAGAATCTATCTCTTTGAGGGATTACGGTCCCGATGTGCCCGTGTTTATTACCCGTTTTGGCGAGTCGTATAAGAATGAACTCGCGTATTTTATTACGCAGTGTATCGACGATGCGCCGTTTAGCGTTACGCACGAAGACGGTCTCAGTGCGATGCGCGTTGCTATTGCCGGGAGCGAGGCGATATGTCCTGTGGAAGAAGCGAGAAAGGTGTGACATACGTCTAACATGTCACGTCCTTGCCTTCGTTGCCATAGACGGCGAGGCGTTCTTCTGAGGAGATCGTCTCTATGGATCCGGGGATGTAGTGCAGTTGCAGGGCGCGGCGACGGCGGTCTGACCGGTTCTCCGGAGAGCCGTGGTGCAGCCGCCCGTGCCAGAGCAATACGCCGCCGGGTTGCAGGGCTACTGCGGTGATATGGTTGCGGGCGACGTCGGTGTCGCAGATTTGCCAGTCGCGTCTTTTGAAGTGTATGACGGGACCTGCTCGATGGCTTTGGGGGATGACGTGCATGCACCCATTTTCGGGATCCGCGGGGTCGAGGGCAACCCACGCGCTGACGATGCAGGTGTGCATGGGTACGTTAAAGTAGGCATGGTCCTGGTGCCAGGGTTTTTCGCGTCCTATGCCGGGCGGTTTTAGCATGGCTTGATTGGCGAATAATTTGGGAGGTTCGTCCATGATGCGGGTCAGGATATCTATCAGTCGGGGGTCTTCACCAAATGCGTCCAGTCGCGGATCGAATCCGACAAATCGGGTGAGTTTTCGCACGAGTAATTCGCGTGCGTGACCCACTGATCGTTTGACCTGTTTGGCGCGCCCGCGCTCGAATTGTACACCTCGAAACTCGCGGTTTTGCCCTGCGATTAATTCTTTTACTGCGGCCATGCCGTCATTGACCTGTGCGCTGGAATACGCGCTTTGTATTGGCAAAAAGCCCTGTGCGTGAAATTGCGCGATGTGTTCGTCGCTTACGTTTTCAAAGCCGTCAACACATTTGGCGATGTGGGCGTAGTTGTAGAGTGCGGGGTCGTATTCGCCAGGCTCGTACGTGTCTTGCAGGTTTTCTTTTTCTTCAATCACAATAACCTCCTTTGGAGATCTTATGCTCGACCTCGAACTTATTGAACCGTCAGAAGTTGACCGCGCGGCCTCTGTTTTTCATCGCGATGGGCTTGCGGTTGTGACGGATGCGCTGACCGATGAACAGTTCGCCTTTCTGAAGGAGGGCGCGCATCGCGTTGTTGCAGAACAGACGAGCGCGATTCCGCTGGAGAAGGCGAACAGGGGGTTTGCGCGTTATTCGTTTGGCTCGCAGATCCATCACCCCGAATGGGCGATGCTGGTTGATCTGCCTACTATTTTACCTATTATTGAAGCTATTTTCAATAGTAATCAGTTTGTGTGTAGTGGTGCTGGCGGCGATTATTCGCTGCCGGGGGCAAAAATCCAGCATTTGCACCGCGATATGCCCGATTTGATCAATGATTCCGAGCAGCGGGTGACGATTATGGATGTTCCGGTGCCGTTTATTGTGGTCAATTTTCCGATGATTGATTTTAGTGTGGAGAATGGGGCTACGCGATTTATCCGCGGCACCCATCGCTCGCGCCAGCCGATTCCCAGTCTGGAGGATGAACCCGACTGGATGAAGAATTCCGTGGCTTGCGCGCCGAGTAAGTCGGCGATTTTTCGAGATGTGCGCTGCTGGCACGGGGGGACGCCCAATATGTCTCGGGATGTGCGTATTATGACGAGTGTGGGCTATTACGCGCCCTGGTTTCGCCGACCCGGCCGAGATGGCGAGATGCCCCGTGCGATTTACGATTCTCTGTCAGAGCGCGGTAAAGAGTTGTGTCGGTCTATTGTGGCGTTAGATTGAGAAGGGAGATAATGCATGAAACTGGTCGTTCTTTCCTATAGTCACCACGGACGGGGTATGGCGCGTACGGCGCACGGTCTCGGTCACGATATTGTCGGTGTTATGGATGGCGATGCAGGTCCACGGCAACAGTTGGCAGAGGAGTTCCAGTGCCGGGGGTTCGAGTCGGCGGGTGCGTGTCTCGATGCGTGTCAGCCAGATGCGGCACTTGTCGCGGGGAAACATGTCGAGATGCCGTCTCATGTGCAAGCATGTGTGGATCGCCGCGTTCCCTATCTTCTGGATAAGCCGTTTGCCGATTGTGCAGACCGTTTGCGTCCCGTTGCCGAGGCTTCGGAGAAGTACGGTGTGTTTAGTGCGCTGGTGCTGCCCAATCGCGCGAGCCGAATTGTCCGTGTGGTGGAAGATATGATGGCAGATGGCAGTTTGGGCGATTTGGTGCTGTATAATAGCAGGTTGAATAATGGGCCTCCGTCCCGCTATGATCCGACACCGTCAGCGTGGCATAATGATCCGGGTATTTCTGGCGGTGGTTGCTGGGCGGTTGAGGCGGCGCATGGGATTGATACGTTTTTGCAGTTTGTTGGTGATCGGCAGGTGACTGTGGTTGGTGCGGTTATGTCCAATGCGATGTACAGCCGGGGTGTGGAGGATAGTGGTATCGGTGTGTTGCGGACGGATGATGGTATTACGGGGATCGTTGAATCCGGTTATACTTATCCGTCGGGTACGCGCAGTGGCGATCATTTTTTTCGATTTATCGGTACAAAGGCTTCGGTTTTTGAGCAGTACGGCCGCAATGGCGAGCCTTTGATTGAGGTTCATACGACTGAGGGCGTCCAGTTCAGCGAGGATATTGCGCACGGCGAGCGCATGCAGCGCGTGATGGGTAAGGCGTTAGACGCGAGCCGTGAGGGCAATGCGTTTGAGCCGACGATTGTTGATGCGGTGCGTATTCTCGAGATTCAAGATGCGGTTTATGCCCACGCGCGACAGGGTGTGATGACTCACGGTCCGCACCCGATGGGGGCGCAAGGTCTGTGAACTGTTAGCGATGCCATATAGGGGTGTAATTGTCATTGCGGCATGGTGTTGAGCCGCAATCCAGTTTGTTTTTTTAAGACCAAAAAACTCGAGGAGATTATTATGTCCAAAACGGCTGTTATTTCAGGGGTCGGATCTGGTTTGGGTGCCGCGCTGGTGAGGAAGTTTGCAGGCGAAGGCTATCAGGTGGGGTTGCTGGCCCGGTCCCCTGATTATATTCAGGGACTGGCTGAAGAACTGCTGCAAGAAGGTGTGAGAGCTTTAGCCGTGCCCACAGATATCACCGATCCTCAGCAGGTGATCCAGAGTTTTGCCCGGGTGCGCGAGGAACTGGGCACGGTTGATGTTCTGATCAACCACGCGGGCAATGCCTCCTGGAAAAACTTTCATGAACTGACCCTGGATGAGTTTGAACTATCCTGGCGCGTGTGTGCCTACGGCTCCTTTCTGTGTGCAAAGGAAGTGGTCGGCGATATGCTGTCTGCGGGTGGCGGTGCCATCCTTTTCACTGGCGCTACTTCGTCTATTCGGGGCCGGGGAGGTGCCATTGCCTTTAGCAGCGCCAAGTTTGCGGTGCGCGGTTTGGCCTGGGCGTTGGCCCGCGAGCTGTGGCCCGAGGGTATTCACGTGGCCCACGTTATCATAGACGGGGTGCTGGATACCCCCTTGTTGCACGAGAGAGGAGATGTCGAGGAGAGTGAACCGCTCATGAATATTGACGCCGTGGCCGATGCCTATTGGAATCTGGTGCAGCAGGACAAAGGCGCCTGGGGTTTCGAGATCGATTTGCGGCCCCACGATGAGGGGTTCTTCGAGTAATGTCAAATATCCGGCAGGTACACGCAGTGGGGATCATTCAGCCCCATCACCAGAGCCGTCATCGCGGCATGGTTTTAGCCGCGATCCAGTTTGTTTTTTTGAGAAAACACATAGGCGACTACAAACTAATGCGATAGGCGGTTGGGTACCCGATCCGCAAACCATAAATGACTGCATTGGGATGTTTGGCAAGTAGCTGTTTCGTAGCGACCAAATCGTCAGCGTTGATTTCGTATTCACCTGTTTCAATGTCTATGACCAAGAACTTGCCTTTGTGCTTAGGATCCACTTTGTCCCGGATCTGTTGCACATATATTGCTTCACCGCGTGATTCGATTTCCTGAGACGTATAATTAGTATAGGGCAGGGTTTTTCTCCTTCAAGGTTTCAGGCTGTCAAGCACTATCACATCGCCCGGATTAAACAAGGTCGTTCTCCTCCATATAAAGTGCCGTCGCGTACTGTAAGGAGACCGTGGTTAAATCTTTTTTATCTTGTTCGTTCCAGGTGTCACTCTGGTTCTCAACAGATAGCTCTTGTAAAATCAGCACTGCGAGACGAAACTGTTCGTCAGGTGGTAGGGTTTGAACGGTTTCGGCAAAGATTTCTTGTGCGGTCAGTGCCATATTGATTTCTCCATTAAGATAACCATTACTACATGGTGCTGTACGTAGCGGCCTGGTGGAAAAAGAGATTTGATGTTACTCCCATAATACCTAAAAATGTGTTTTGATCACTCAGAAGGCTGGGAGCTGTTTTTACTTATGTTTGCCACAGTGATGCAGCGTGGTTCCTTGGCAATCATCCTCCAGGATTGACCGCTGAGCATCCATTTGTTCGCAGTGGTAATCGGGTTTGGAATCGGTAGCACTCGGTAGTTTTCATTATCCAGACGTTCGACGACGTAGAGGTACCAAGCGACCCCGTTGGATGTTTCAAAAGCCTTGCGTATCTGTGCCCGGCTCAGTTCGACAACTTCATCATCGATCCACTTACAGCCTTTGCCTTTGACTTCGATCAGGCGTTCCAATCCCGTATCAGGATCAACGCTACGTAGGTCCCAGCCCTCTTGATGTGGATCACCCAACTCCGGTTTACGACCAGACTTGCGCTCATACTTTGCAGCAACTTTGCGATTTATCTCGTCACCAAGTAATTCACTGGCATCTCTCGTAGGATCCTTTGGCTCGTTTTCGTCGGGATTTTCGTTGTCTATGATGACCTCACCTTTTAGGCTATTTTTAAGTTCCTCTGCTAAGGCTCGCTGTCGAGCCAGAGCACGTTTTCTTCGTCAGTATCACCGACACGAACCGAGAGGCTAAGCGTCTCGACGCAATCAATGTGTAGATCCAATTGGTGCTCATTTGCGCGTCTCATTTGCTCACTTCCCCGCACATGCCGAAGAAGGTTGCAAATGAGACGAAACTTGCGAGACCAATTAGTTGCAATGGATGCCCCTTGTTGCCAATCCATCTCGATGCACGACGACAGAGTTTGCAGTCCCAAGGCTGTTGAGGTACGAAGTTGCTCGCTTTGAGAATTGCCCAGATGTCCGCCAGTGACAGTTCGCAATTCAACTCCACTGGGAAGAAATCGTCGGTCTTCAAGGTCGTCGAAGTAGATGTCGTCAGTGCCGTTCAATGCGATCCATTCCCGGTCGGCGAAGACCATTGCTTCGGATAGGACAACATTCCACTGCTCGGAAAGCGGGATGTCTTCATCGCAGTCAGCGAGACAATACGCATACGCCGTTGGTAGCACATCGCGCACTTCGTTCGCCAAGCCTTCCGGCGAAGATTGGGCACGCTGCCAGACCTCTTGAATGTATTCCAGTGCCTGTTTACCTGTCATCGTCTCCGGGAACTTGTAGCTGTCTCGAATCCCACCAGGTTGCGGGTTTCTCGGCTGAACTCTACGGCGATGAGATGTATCGGCTCGCCGCGATTGCGGTATTTGTCGGCGTAGCGTTTCTGTTTCAGTTGCGCCATTGCGGTGCCTTCGGGTGCTAATTCGACTACTTTGAACTCGAACAGATACACATTGCCGTTGAAGCGAACTGCCATGTCCAGACGACCCTGGCTACTGCTGTCCTCCACAACGATGTCCAATCCCACCGATGCGAAGTAGGAGTAGAACACGCTGGCGTAATAGCCTTCGTAATTCGCTATGTCGTTGTTTGTGTGCCACTGGTAGGGAATGCTGGCGAAGAACGCCTTGAACAGATTTTCCAGGCCAGCGAAGTCATTGACCAGCAACAGGTCGTATAGGCGGGCAATGTGTTCTGCCTGCTGCGTCGGGTTCCCGGTCAAGTGGTTCAGCAGGCTTCTGTTCAAGCTCTGGCGCACTTCCTGGTTTGGATAGCCCAGACGGTAGTAGGTCAGGCTACCGCGCGGTTCGGTCTGGTGTATGGTCTGATAGCCAGTCTGAAATAGCAGTGCTTGAGTGGCGATATCGTCAACGTCAAATGTAGATAATAATTCGTCGCTGCCCAGCATATCGTCCAGGTCTATAGAACTCACTCCGCGATCTACTAACGTGTTGACCAGAAACGTCGGTGTGCCGGTCTCGAACCAGTAGGCGCGAAACTCGCGGTTGCGGAACAAGAGGAGGATGTCGAAGGGGTTGTACACTTTCTCCTCCCCTCGCCAGGAATAGCCGTTATACCACTCGCGGATTTGGTCTCGGTCCAGGCCGGGCAGCTCTGGCGCGAATACCGTGTCGAGGTCCTCTTCGGTGTAGCCGCATAAGGCGGAGTAATGCGGGTCGATGGTGATGTCAGTGAGGTTGTTGAGGCCCGAAAAGAGGCTGACTTTGGAGAATTTGCTGACGCCAGTGAGGAAAGTGAACTTGATATACGCGTCGCTGTCCTTGATGGTCGCGTACAGGCCGCGCAAGAAGTCGCGGTTGGCGCGTGCGACTTCTGGTACTTCGAGTGCGTCCAGAATTGGCTTGTCGTATTCATCTACCAGAACGGCCACTGGCTGCCCGGCCCGGTCATGCAGCGCCTCTATCAGATAGGCGAAACGCTCGGGCGCGGTGGTGTAGTCGGACTTTATGCCCTCTCGACGTTCAACTGCGTCCAGTTGTGCCATCAAGTTCGTCTGTAGATATCCCGGCTCTTTGAAGTTGCCTCGACCAAAACTCAGACGAATCACCGGATAGCGAACAGACCAGTCCCAGTGGTCGTGGATGTGAAGTCCCTCGAACAGCGGTTCATTGCCCTCAAACAGTTCCTTCAGTGTGTCCAGAAACAGGCTCTTGCCAAAGCGACGTGGGCGCGACAGAAAATAGTGTTTGCCCTCGTCTATCATCCGCCGAATATAGGGTGTCTTATCGACGTAGTAGTAGTTCTCTTCTCGCATCTCGCGGAAGGTCTGAATGCCGATGGGTAGTCTGCGTCTGGTCATGATTTACTCCTGTTTGCCCTCTTCAAATAGATCCTACAGCCGGATCCAATCTGATAGGTTCTCGTGCTGGAAGATCATGGTCTCCTGGATGCTCGACATCCGTCCTTTTCCCGCTTCTCTGGCTCGTTGGTACATCGCGTATGCAATAGCCACATCGACATAGGCCAGGCCAACTGCGTTGAAGTAGGCCCGTTCTTCGGGGGTCTCTCTTCCTCCTTTTTCTCCGGAGACGACTTCGACGAGGTTCGCGTAAATGTCCTCGTCCGAGAGTTGTCCATCTTTATACATACGACTGAGCGTTTGCGTTCTGTGCTTTACGGTTTCCCAATCGTCGCACACAATTTTATCGCATTGTCTCGCCACGTCATATTCGTCCTCCCAGCCGCCGATATGGCTGTAGAAAGTGCCGGGCTTTATCCATGCCGCTTTGAGAAGCGGGGCTTGTGCGCTCGTGGCTGTGACGAGAATATCGGCGCCCTCTATGGCCCGCTGTGCATTTGTATGGGCGGCGGAAAAACGCATGTCTCGAAAGAGTGTCGCCATTTCGTCGATGAACTGCTGCTCTTCGTGGTCATGCTTGGCAGAAACCCGGCACTCCTCAAGGCCTGGAAATACCGTTTTCATGGCGATCAAGTGCATCTTGGCCTGCTCCCCTGCTCCAATGAAGGCAATGCTCCTGGAATCCGGTCTTGCGAAATGCCTGGCGGCAATGCCACCCATCGCACCCACGCGCATATTCGAACACAGGGTGCCGTCCATAAAGGCAATGGGGTAGCCTTTCTCGATCTCGGATAGGATGAAGACCGCAGAGAGGTTCTGCTGTCCGTATTTCTCGGGATTGAACGGGAATACGGATACCCATTTAGCCCCGCATATCTTTTCGGGCAAGAGGGTTGCCGGCAGGCAGTTAATGCGTTCTTGAGTGTCTTCATTGAAAATCTGAACTACTTTTTCTGGAAAAAGGATGTCGTTTTTTTGGTAGGCGAGCATGGCGTTTTCAGCCGCGCTCATGGCCAGCCGTATGTCCAGGCATCCGGCTTGCAGAAGGTCTTCTTGCGAGAGGAAGAGACATTCGATGCGATGCTTATCCGTCATGGGTTCTCCTTTTTTATAGATCAACGCGCACATTGCCCGCGTGATGGGAGTCCAGTATGCCGAGCATGATCTGAAGTGTTTTTCTGGCTTCGCGTGCAGGCGATACGAGTGTGCCGCCGTTTTCCAAAACGTGGATGAGTTCCGAGACTGCGCCAATTTGTCGGATCGATATATAGGGTTCTACGGGGACTGCTGCATGCGACCACCAGCGCGGTTCTTGTGGGGTAATAACCTCAAATTTTTGATCTGAGATTTCAATCCGTCCATTTTCACAGGTTAGAGAAAATTTCGATCCGTTAAACGCCATTTTGTGGCAGTTGTAAAATGCACGTACGTCATTGTCAAAATGGATGTATGCCGATGCATAAGGGTCTGTTGCTGGATCGTGTCCGCCATCGCCTTTGTATTCGGTGAAGTGCTCGAATCCGGGTTCCAGTTCGCCGACCAGCCATTCGGGGTTTGCTTCGGCAAAAAAGCACATCATGTCGATCATGTGCGTGCCGTTGCGGAACATCATGGCGCGCGTTCCGAATTGGTCGCAGACGATGGTTCGCAAGCGGCCCATTTCGCCGGATCGAATCATTTCCCGTGCTTGTAGATAACTCGGATACCAGCGGCGCGTGTGTTCTATCGAGAGCGGTACGTTATTTGCTTCGGCGGCTGCGATCATGCGGTCGGCGTCTTCCATGGTTGTGGCAATGGGTTTTTCACACAGGATTGCCTGTGCCGATCCTTCGGCGGCTGCGACTGTGATGTCGGCGTGTGCGTGATCAGATGTCACGACACTGACGAGGTCGGGCTGCTCTTTGTCCAGCATTTCCCTGAAATCGGTGTACGTGTTCACATCGGGCCAGACGTCGCCCCATCGCTCGCAGAAGTCATCCAGTACCTCCTGGCGCAGGTCGCATACGCCGACGACTTCTGTTTGTGCGTGTTTATGATAGGCCGATGCGTGAGACGGTGGCATGGCACCGAAAACAGGTCCTCTCGTTTCGTGCGGGCGGCTGGCACCAATGCCCGTCAAGCCTACGATTACAGCGCGGTATGTATTCATTTTATTCCTCCCTGGATTAATCCAGTAAACGGTTAACGACGTGGTCTTCTGCGTCAATTAAAGGGTGTTGCTCATTTTGCAAGGGCAAGGTGACTGGTTCGCCTGTATGTGCGGATTGATAGGCGGCTGTTGTGAGCAGGGCAACGGATAGTCCGTCTTCTGCACTGGTGACGGGTTTTGCGTCTTGCTCGATGCAGTCGATGAGATGCGACACACAGGCCGCCAATCCCGCTGCTCTGGGCGGTGGTGTATCGACGAGTTGTCCGTTGACGGAATATCCCATGCGATCTACCTGGACCCACGCGCCTTCTCCCGTGATGTTGACGCAATCGAATGTGGCATCTTCGCTTCGTGCCTTTGATCGCCCCACGGCGAGCGCTGCTGTAAAATCGGGATATTCACACCAGAGCGTGGCGATGTCTTCTGTGCCAAATTGCTCGTATTCCTCAAAGTAGAGATTTTGCATTTGGCAACTCACCCTGTTGGGCATGCCAAAAAACCAGAGCAGGGCATCCACGGTATGGCTGCCCAAATTCATCAGTTCACCCCCACCATTTTGTACGGCTGGCGTCGGATAGCTTACATAAGCCATGAGGTCGCCAAAAAATTGTTTTACGCTGTTGTGGGCATACGCGGAGATATGTCCGTATTCGCTCCGGTCAAGGGCTTCTTTGAGTCTTATCATCGCGGGTGAAAACCGCGTGGGATAGGTTAACAGGACTTTATTTGATGCGCCAGCAACAGTATCGGCTATTTCTCTGGCTTCGACAACGGTTCGCGCGATGGCTTTATCGACCAGGACATGTTTGCCACAGTCGAGTGCTTTTTTGATCAGGGTGCGCTTGAGATAAAAGTCCGTGCAGATGGAGACGATATCCACGTTCGGATCTTCCAGAACTGTGTCGTAGTCTTGTGCGACTTTAAGGCCGTAGAGTTGAGATAGTGCTTTGCCTTTGCCTTCATGGTGCTCTGCCGCTGCGACGATTTCACAATCTTCTCGTTCATGCCAAATCGGGCCGTAACTATTCTGGTGCGCCCGATTGCCAATTAGTCCAATGCGATACATGGGTTATTTCCCTCCGTAGGTGGGCGATGAAAATTCGGGCTGCTGTGACCAGTGGTCAACTTTTCCCATTACTCCGTAGAGTTCGGGACGCCGGTCGCTGAGATGGTTTTCATCCGATGCGTCTTTGAGATCGATTTTGTGGATTAACACGTCGGGTACGTTGGATTGCAATTTTGCCGCGATCTTGCCGTGCGGGTCTGTGATCAGGGCTACGTTGGGATGCGTGAAGCAGACGAACATCTGATTTTCATAGGATCGCGTGCGCATCCACCATTCATTTTCTTCATGCCACATGCCATAGGTCGGCATGAGACAGATTTTCGCGCCTTTGAGGCGCAATGTGCGAATCGATTCGGGCCATCGGCGGTCCGCACAAATGACCATGCCCACGGTGCCAATGTCGAGGTCGAATACGGGCAGGTTATCGCCGCGCACAAAACGGTGATCGTGCGATTGTAGATGCGTTTTGTAATATGTGCCGACAATTTTTCCCGCGCGGTTTACCAATATAGCGGTATTGTAAAAATATCCCGCGCGTTTTTCAGTGTATCCAAAAACGATGTGGGTGCGCGATGCGCGTGCCATTTCGCATACCTGTTGGATGTACGCGCTTTGCTCTACGTCCTGGGCGACTTTGGCAAAGCGCTCTGCGGTCCAATTTTTTTCGGTTACTGCATATCCGTCCAGGAAGCATTCCGGGGTTATGAATACATCTGTCTCTCCCCCATGTGTCTCAAATTGTTTTTCAAATATCGCCCAATTCTTTGCGACATCCCACTTTTCTGGCATGGCTTTCAGCATTCCAATTTTGATTTTATCAGGCATATTTTTTCTCCTTAGCTATACACCTCTCAGAGCTTGCTCAAAGTCCGCGCATAGGTCCTCTGCTGCTTCAATACCGACTGCCACGCGGATCAGTCGCTCGGAGATTCCCGCGTCGCGGCGTTCCTCTTCAGTGAGTCCGGAGTGCGATGTTTGTACGGGGCGGGTGATGAGTGTTTCGATGCCGCCCAGACTGGGCGCGGAGATTGGCAGTTGTAGTTTCGATATTACTGCGTCGGCTATGCGGCTGTCGCCGGCTATTTCAAAGCTCAATACGCCACCACATCCTTTAAATAGCTTTTTTGCACAGTTGTATTGCGGGTGGCTGGGTGAGCCAGGGTAATTTACGCGTTCTACTGCGGAATGGTTTTCCAGGAAAGAAGCGAGTGCGAGTGCGTTTTCGTTTTGTTTTTCTACGCGCAAGACGAGTGTTTTCATGCCGCGTAGTAACAGAGAGCAGGCGTGTGGGTCCAGGCAGCCGCCCATGATGTTCAGTCGATGCACTATGCGGGTGATTAGATCGTGCGATCCAATTGCGCAGCCAGCGACGATATCCGAATGTCCGTTCAGATATTTTGTGCAGCTGTGCAAGGAGAGGTCAAAGCCGATTTGCAGGGGGCGGAAGTTTACCGGGGATGCAAAGGTGTTGTCGATCATGGAGATGAGGTTGTGGGTTTGGGCAAAGGCGACGACGGATGGGAGGTCGGCGACTTCCAGGAGGGGGTTGCTCATGGTTTCGACATAGATGGCGCGGGTTTCGGGGCGGATGAGTTTTTCCCATTCATGTGGCGCGTTTCCGGATACGAAATCCACGTCGATCCCGAAGTCGGCGATGTCGCGTGCCAAAAAGACTCGCGTTCCGCCGTAGAGGCAATTTTGTGCGAGGAGGTGGTCGCCTTTTTTTAATACTGTCAATAGAGCGGTGGTTATTGCTGCCATGCCCGATGCGGTGACTACGGCGGCTTCTCCGCCCGCAATTTGTGCCAATTTTTCATGGACTACGGTGTGATTGGGGGTGTTGTTCAGGCGAAGATATTTTATGTCGTGATAACTGTCTTCACTGCTATATGAAAATGTGGCGCTCTGAAATACGGGTAGCGCAACTGCGCCTTCGTATTTTTTTTCTTCTTCACCTGCGTGGATTAGTTGTGTTTCAAGGTTCATGAGTGGTTCCTCGATAATTAGTGATCAGTAGTAAAAATGCGACAGCAATCTCTTCATTTGTCATCGCGGCATGATTTTGAGCCGCGATCCAGAAGGTTTTTAGCTGACCGTTCATCGCTCATCTTTCCCTATGATTATACATTCTGGCGCTGGGGGCAACCCAAAACACTATTGCCTTATGCTATGGGGGATAATAGCCCGTTTCCGCTTGACAGTATTTGGCAGTTTTGATACTTTTATTCGTCTTACGACATTGTGTTGTCTCAAATATACTTAAGTTCTTGATTTTAGCGGATGTAGCTCAACTGGATAGAGCACCTGACTACGGATCAGACGGTTCCGGGTTCGAATCCTGGCATCCGCACCAGATAAGGAGAAGGGGTTACATCGCAATGGTGTAACCCTTTTTTTTGCAAAGTAAAGGCGGGGAGTTATATGACGTGCTTTCTAAAACGTAGCCTGTTTGCTCTGCTGGCTGTTTTTCTGTCCATACACCCGATTTTTGCTGCTGAAATTCCCCAGGGGGATCCCGCAGAGTTGGGGTTTTCTGCAGAAGGTCTTGCGAAGATTCAGCCCGCAATGCAAGCGCTCGTGGATTCTGGGAAGTTTGCTGGTGTTTTGACGCTGATCGCCCGAAAGGGCAAGATTGTGCATTTTGAGACTGCGGGTTTGCGGGATCGGGAATTGAATAAGCCGATGACGGAGGATACGCTTTTTCGCATTTATTCTATGACCAAACCGGTTACCAGTGTTGCGATTATGATGCTCTACGAAGAGGGCAAGCTGAAGATGGACGATCCGGTGTCTAAGTTTATTCCCGAGTTTGCCGATACAAAGGTCTATACGGGTGGCGGGACCGAGAGTCCCGTTCTGGTGTCGCTCGAGCGCGAGATAACGATTGCGAATTTGCTCACGCATACGTCTGGTTTGACGTATGGCATTTTTGGACAGACATCGGTTGATACGCTTTATCGGATTGCTGATTTGTATTCGATTAGATCAAATGTCGAATATGCCCAGAAGGTGGCCCAGCTTCCCCTGCGTTTTCAGCCCGGCACGCGATGGCTCTACAGCGTGGCGACTGATATCCTCGGTCGCGTGGTTGAGGTTGCTTCGGGTATGTCTTTGGGAGAGTTTTTCTCGCAGCGCATTTTTGTGCCTTTGGAGATGGTCGATACGGGTTTTTACGTGCCAGAGGAGAAGCGCGATCGCATGGCTACGCTGTATGGAAAGGACGATGAGGGCAATTTCAGGGTGCGCAACCGTCAGAGCAATATGCGGCGCGATGCACGGGAGTCCGGTGGTGGTGGGTTGGTGAGTACGGCTCGGGATTATCTCCGTTTTTCCCAGATGTTGCTCAATGGGGGTGCGTTGTACGGTACGCGTATTTTGAAGCCGGAGACGATTCAGCTTATGACGGCTAATCATTTACCCGAGACGGCACGTTACCGACACCGTCGGCGCAAGAGCGATGGTTTTGGGTACGGTTTTTCTGTGATTGTGGATGAGACGGAGACGGCGTGGGAGGATAGGAATGGGACGTTTTACTGGTCGGGTATTGCCAAGACGCATTTTTGGATTGATCCGCAAAATGAGATGATTTCTATGGTGTGGACCCAGTTGCGCGGATCGGGCAATATTACGCGGCCTTTCCAGCCTCTGGTTTACAAGGCGCTTGCGGAGTAGGGAGGCTTGACAAAAGTATCGAATTTTATTAGGTTGTCGCCATCATTTTGTGAGTGACCCCGTCGTTCAGTGGCCTAGGACACCAGACTCTCACTCTGGAGACGGGGGTTCGACTCCCCTCGGGGTCACCAAAAGATAATAGTATTTTTTAATATGAAAAAGGTCGTGGGGAATAAATCCTCACGACCTTTTGTTTTTCATTTTGAGGGAAAGTACTGGCGGATGTGTGATATTTATGTATGGTGTTTTTGATAAAAGTCTTTTACTGTTGGTGGTGTCTCATCTGATTGGCAAAGTCCCTGTTGAATTTTGACCAATAGTTCCTGTGATATAGGCGGTGCGTTGCTACAGTCACGTAGAATGATTTTGCTTCTCCATTTTTCAATTAGACAAGCATCCTCATAGTAGATAATTGATTTTTTAGTGATATTTGGATGGTCGTTAGGCGAGAGTATGCATGTTTCATCTAATCCTCTACGCCATGAAGTTACATTCACCATTATTGTTTGTGGTGGATTGCCTACACACTCTGTTAAAAACAAATATAAGTGCCCACCGCCCCGATCATCAAGCCATACGCATCTTCCCGCTAATAACATATTTATCTCGTATTATCATTCTCCATATTTTTAAGCATATTTTCAAACTTTGCTTTTGCGTCAAATTCTTGCCTGATTGTTATTAAATCCTCGTCAGACCATCCCGTAGCTTTAAGCAAGGTATTCCAATCTATGGGATTAGATGAACCCCCTGGATCATCAAACTCTGGTAGAGAGTGCAGGTAGTTCTTTAATTGTCTAAAGGATTTATTTCCAAATTTTTTAAATACATCATTTATCAGATCAAGTTGTGCTTGTGATAGTTCATCACTGCTTATATCGTCTTTAATTAGTTTAATAATATACCCTTGTGATCTGGAAAAATATTGAGACCAGTATTCGCCCTCCCAGGGTTTGCAAACAAGATCGTATGTATGACTTGGCGTTGGCCCAAATGGTAGATTATACGGACGGTCAAAAGTCACGGGACGACCACGACGCTCCAAAGAGGTTCTATCAATGAGGTATATCAATTTGACAAGTTTATACACGCTAATTTGACCGCCAGAATAATGTGCAAGTAAAGCAGCAACTTGCGTTGTCCTGCGCTCATTAAACTCAGGAATATCTAATAGACTTGTATCAACCATGATAGTATCAGACATTTTCAAGTCCTCTGAACTTGTCATAAAATATTACGACACACATTTCGTTGTATTATAGCTAAAATATACAAAGAAAGCAATTTCCCAAAATCTGATCCAAAATCTGAAATGATCCAGCTCAAAATACGAAACGTGGATATTCTTGTCACTTTCGTATATAGTTCCCAAATTTTAATGTGCTTGTCAATATCGTTTGTCCATGTTTAATCCTACAGTCCCGCAGATCCAATAGTGCTTCGGCGACTTCCTTTCTTTTTTGTTCGATAGTGTTGAGCTGGTATTCGGGAGCGACTCTCCTTGGTATTGTTGTTAAAAAATAAAAGGTCGTGAAAAAATAAACCCTCACGACCTTTTGTTTTTTAGGCGACCAACATATTTGCCATGCTTCAGACAACCGCCGCTTCATCTATGGAAAAGAGATTTTGTTCAGAGTCAAGCGTCGCTGTGATCCCATTTGGAAGAATCATTTGAGGACTCGTATGCCCGATATCTACTTGTGTCAGGATGGAAAAATCAAATGCCGATGTATAATGATCGATCAACGCTTGAAATAACTCTTCCTGTGCTTCAGAGAGGTTGTTCATTTTCCCCATGATCAAACCAGAAATTTCCTCAAAAAGACCAATCTGCTGGCATTGTGCAAGGGCTTCCTCGGCATACATAAGAACCGTGTTTCCCATATTGACCTCTTCCAGATAAAGAATTTTACCGTGAAATGAAGGCCAAAATGGAGTACTGGCCAATATCGGCAGGGTATGGAGATTGCCACCTATAAGAGGTCCCTGCGCTCTGCCACCTTTGAGCCAATGCCATCCAGAATTATTTTTCATTTTGCGTGGGCTGTCTTCACTGGGCGCGTCATCTGTCCAGGTCTCCGGTGCTTCCAATGGTCCCGGGGCGGTTGGTGTAAACAGGACATCTTTTATTTTTTGAAGTGTATAACTCAAGGGTTTTGGATATTCGCTGAGACCGTTGAGCAGGGTTGGACCGTGGAAAGTAACCATATTGAGACGTGCGTAGATGCCGAGTAGCAGAGCTGTATTCGCGCTGTATCCCATCAATATCTTGGGAGAACGCGCAATCAAATCCCAGTCGAGCAAGGGAAGGAGTGCATTGGTACCAGATCCTCCTGAGAGACAAAAAATCGCTTTGATGTTCGGGTCAGCAAATAGGTCGTGGAGATCATCGACACGCAATTGGGGGGCTGGATTCAAATGTTCGCGTTGATGGCGTGTGTTATTCGCTAATTGAACTTTCAAACCGAGATCTTCAAGGGCTGCCTGGGCACGGGAAAGCCAATTGTTAGTAAAAGCAAAAAATGAGGCAGCGGGCGAGGCGATGCCCACAGTATCACCCGGTTTTAATCTCGGTGGTTTGATCGTGTTATTCACTGATGTTACGCAGCTTTAAGAATTTGTAATTCATCAAAAGCATATCGAATAGCCTTGAGATAGCGTTTTGACCTGAGGGCAAAGTGATTGAGCCGATGTTTGACTCGCAGCCTTCCAATATTCAGCCGGTGCGTAACATCAGTTACTCCGTCTCATCAGCATCAATAAGTATCTGTTCATACAGATCAGTAGAGACGCGAAAGTCGCAGGCCAGTAATCCATCTATCAACGGCCTAATGGTTGGCAATAGACCTTTGCGCTTCGCTGATAGCAGAACCCCCAATGTGCCAATGACAGGCAGTCTCAACCTGTGAGCCAATCTACGTCCGGGACGTTCATCCAGGATAACCAATCGCGCTTGTATTTCTAAAGCCAGGCTAATTGTTTCACATTCTCCTGATCCCAATGAAGATCGTAGGATAAATGGACTAATAGGCTGCGACAACTCATGTTGTTCAATCCAGTTGGGAATACTTACAGTCGGTGAGATTTCTTCTACAACAGTTGGAGGAATGACAATTGTCTGGAAAAGCTGTTTCATAAGGTCGAGATGATCTATTTGCGCCAAAGCAATCAATGGACTTGCATTGGATATGACGGGCAAATCACTCATAGCTCATCAGCCTGAAGTCGTTCGCGTTTCCATTCCTCCGCATTGAGATTAAAAAAAGCAATACCCAACTGAGATGCATGCTGAATAAATTCCCAGCGTGACATGTCCAATAATTGAGCCGCTTTGCCACTGGATATGCTGCCTCGGCGATATAGCTCCAGAACAATCATTTCACGAGCCGTTTCTTGAATAGGCTGATTAAGTTCCTGTAATAGAACTGCCAGATCAGCATCAAGAGTTACTGTGACGAGTGACACAACAATCTCCTATTTGATGTTTTTAACTTCTTCTAACAAGAAAATTTAAAAGACTCACCACAGAAAGTCAATCAACGTTCATCTGCATTTATCTGCGTAAAAAGCTCAAATGAACTGGCCTGAGAGGCGGCCAGTTGTACACCGCTCACTCGCGTTTTTTCTGCGGATTGCCGCTGGACACGGCTGCGGCATCTGCGCCGAACACATTTTGAAATGCGCCGAGTGCCTGGGTAAGCAGTTCGTCGCGGTCACAGACGAATAATGCTTTGCGTAGTTGCCCGGCATCGGCGATGCGTTTGAGCAGGTGTACGGCGATAAATGTCTTGCCTGCACCCGTTGCGAGAGATAGCAAGACGCGTTTGGCTTCGCCGCTTTTTTCGCATCGGGCGAGTTTTTCAAATGTGGCGCGAATGGCTGCGTCCTGATAATAGCGGCGCGTGGCTTCACCACCGGGATAGGACACGAGCAAGGGTTTGGCTTCGTCGTCGTTTAAGGAGAAGCCCTGAGCATTTTCATAGCGTTTACGCAGGTCGTCGGGTGTGGGAAATTTAGAGATTGGATAAGGATCTGTGGTTTCGCCTGTTATGCGGTCATATTCAACAACCTGATGCCCATTGGTGGAAAATACAAACTGGACATTGAGTCTTTTGGTCGCCGCTGCATATTCTTTCCCTTGCTGAAGGCCATGTCCCGGAGAGAATTGCTCAGATTTTGCTTCAATCAATGCCAGAGCCACTGGTTGCGTGTCCGAGTTCACGCGAGCCCGAAGGGTGTAATCAATGCGTCCCTGAGAGCGTTTGTGCGGTTTACCATCTACGATATCAACGGCACCTGGTGTCTCTTCTCGCTTAATTTTGTCCTCACTCCAACCCCTTTGATGCAGCGCGGGGTCAATCAGCTTGGCTCGCGTATCGGCTTCGTTATGAAATTCTTGCATTATTGGATTTCCTTGCCAATGGCAGAGGCTTTCACATGGATTTTGGCATGGTAAAAAAATAAAAAAATTATATACAAAAGGGTCAGGCGAATGGCTCAATGATATGGTAATAGTCTGAAATAGAAATTATGAATTAAACGAATAAGCCTGTTTGTCCTTTGCTTTGTTCTTGTTTTCTTTCTGCGTCAGTAAACCATAACCACTCGCTATTTTTTATCAGATGCAATATACTAAGCCCTTGACCATTAAGACCCCGACTAATTCCATAAAAATCTTCCGTATCAACTTCGAGAACATAATATCCCTTTTTTTGTACTTTCGATTTGAATTTATCATCCTTTTTATTTTTGTGTCTGACCTCGATTATTAACTGGTCGAGTTTCTTAGATTCAGTTCCGATTTTTTGGAAAATTTCGTTCTTCCAAAAATATGGATGTGTCTCTCCAAAAGTTGCAGGTTTACGCTTGAAATGATCTTCATACAGGTACTTAATGGGATACACAATTTTAGTGTACGTCGTCATTCTATCCAACATTTCATCTGATGATTTTCCTTTAGACGGTGACGCGAATGTGTCTCTTAATTCCTTTGAATAATATTCGCCACTCCATGTCAAATATCGGCAAAAATCCAGAACGCGGTTAGCGTCAAGGCTGTTGGCGTCGCCTCTGTAAAAATCTGGCTTCCAGTAATATGAATGTTCAACGGGTTCACCTCCAAAGTCATACAAAAATGATTCTCTGTTAATATATTTGCTAACATCGTACGAATACGAGAAATTTCCCAGAGCACGAATGTCGAACTCGTTTATTTCCCCTTCTGATTTGTCGTAAAACTCGGTCTCACATTTGAATGCTAAAAACTCGCACGGATTTTTTAATACTGGATGGGGCGGTAATGGAAATATATTGGACGGTAATGCTTCTTTGATCCACAATTTAACCGTTTTATGAATGCGCGATTCTGGATAACAAAAACTTTTTGAAGCATGTACAAAATGCGGGAACAAGGCATCTTTTTTTAGCATAAGTGGTTTGTCACAATTTACACAGATAAAACCACTTTTTTCGCCTGATATAACTCCTTCGTCACTTGCCTCAACGAGTTTTCCTTTCCATATTGCATGGTAAATAGAATTAGACATAAAACTCCTTCCTTAATCACGCAACAAGAGCCATGACAGAAAGCCATCAGCCAAAACCATCACGCACAGCGCGTGAGTCCGTCTCGCAGCGGACATCCTTATGGTATCCCAACTCTGAAGGCCACCTCATGGCGTTGTATTATAGAAACGATTTGCGCTGTGCAAGCCTCCCGGCGTTTGAGGGCGGCATTTTTTGCCTCCTTTTTTTTGCTGCTGAAAAAAAGGAGGTCGCCGAAGGCATGAAAAGAAAAATATTAAAAAAACTCTATACGTCGTTGCACCACAACACAAGAATTATGCACACCTCTCATATATTTAGTGCCTGAAAATAATAAGCTATGTGTCTATTTTTTGCAATAGGGCTATGGAATGAATGAGAAAAGTGACGTCAGGCCCATAGTGCTCGGTATTTCGGGGGGATCCGCCGCGGGCAAGACGACTTTTACGGATATGCTGGCCGATAGGCTCGCAGATTTTGGACCTGTTGTGCTCAATCAGGATAGCTATTTCCGCGATTGGTCAGCGCTGCCAGAAGACGAGATCAAGCGAACGGCAAACCATCCGCGGGCTGTGCTGTGGGAGCCTTTGATCGCACATGTGAAATGTCTGCGCGAAGGGCAGGCGATTGAAGTTCCGCCGCCCGGTACGCGGGCTTTTCGGCGGGGGGATGATCCCCAAAAGGTCGTGCCTGAGAGACTAATTATTGTGGAGGGGCACTTGATTTTTTCGCAAGAGGCGCTGAGGGCTTTGCTGGATATCAAGCTATTTTTGGATGTGGATACACACGAGCGGGTGCTCAGGCGTATGTTGCGCAATACGTCGAGTGGGATGTCGCTAAAAGATGCGGTGGCATGGTATCGCCGGGATGTTGTGCTCAATTATCGCGTCTATACGGAGCCGACGAGAGAGTACGCGGATTTGATTGTACCGTTTGAAGGGGATGTGCAAATAGCAGTCGATGTTGTGGCAAATGGCATACGCAGGATGATTGTGGATGGGAAGGGTTTCAATAGATAGCAAGTATGGCTTGCCTCGCGTGGTTTCAGGTCGTAAATTTGTTTGTGATATGTTTGCGAGTCCATGACAAGGAGATGATTACTATGACTGTTCAATCCGATTGGGCTGTTCTCACAGATGAACAGCAGCAGTTTTTTGAGGACAATGGGTATCTCATGATCGAAGACGCGCTGCCGCCCGATGTTGTTGCCGAACTCAATGCGGCGACTGATGAAATTTACGACCGGGAAAAGGCGGCTGGTCGCCTGGAGAAAACGGGCAAGCTCAACTTGCGAAACTGCATTGTGCATCACGATGCTTTTCTTCAGTTGCTCGACTGGCCGACCACGGCGCCTCTGGCGTGGCAGATTCTCAACTGGAATATCCAGATGATTACTTCGCACCTCATTGTTTTGCCGTCTGGTCCAGAACCTTCTGAAGAATTGAAGCGCAAGGGCGGGTATCACCGCGATGGCGGTTCGTCTTCCAGGGAGATGACCGAACCCCATCCGCGCATTCTACTCAAAATTGCCTACGCCATCAGCGACCAGACAGATCCCGCATCGGGGGCGACGCAACTCGTGCCCGGGAGCAATCGGCTATTTGGCAGACCGGCGATTGATCCGGCGACGGGTCATCCGAGGGGGGCGATCAATATGAATGTCAAAGCGGGTTCGGCATTTATTTTTGAACAGCGCACCTATCACGGCATTGGCAGAAATTGGTCGGGTTTTCCGCGCAAGACCGTTTTTGTGGGTTATGCATATCGCTGGGTCAAGCCTATGGATTATATCGATATGCCGGATGAACTCGTTGTTCGCGCAAATCCCATTCAAAAACAACTCTTAGGCGTGGTCTCCGATCCGCTCAGTTTTTATATTCCGCAAGCGGAAGATGTGCCGCTCAAAGAGCTTGTGGAAAATGGTGTTTGAGCGTGAAGCTCACTCATCTGTAACACACCCCTCAGAAGCCGTTTTTACGTTTTTGATGTATTTGTAAAGGGTGCCGCGGTTGGCTTTGTACGGCGGTTGAGTCCAGGCTGCGCGGCGTTTTTCGAGTTCTTCGGCAGAGATGTCCATGTTGATCTCGCCTTTTTGGCTGTCGATGGTGACCTGATCGCCGGTTTGGACGAGGGCGATGGGCCCGCCTTCAATGGCTTCGGGCACGACGTGTCCGATGAGAAAGCCGTGCGATCCGCCCGAAAAACGCCCATCGGTAATCAGCGCGACATCCTGTACCAGTCCTGCGCCGGCCAATGCTGATGTGGGGGTGAGCATTTCCGGCATGCCGGGTCCGCCTTTGGGGCCTTCGTAGCGGATGATGATGACATTGCCTTTTTCGATTTTGCCCTGTTCGAGGGCGGCGAGCATGTCTTCTTCGCAGTCGAATACATTGGCTGCGCCTTTGAATACCTCGCCTTCTTTGCCCGTGATTTTTCCGACCGAACCTTCCGGTGCCAAATTCCCACGCAAAATTTGCAGATGCCCCGTTGGCTTGATGGGGTCATTAAAGGGGCTTACGATGTCTTGCTGTCCTTCACCCGTGCCATAAGGGGGAAGGTTTTTTATATCGGCGAGATTTTCGGCAATTGTTTTGCCCGTTACTGTCATCTGGTCGCCGTCGATGAGGTCGGCGTCGAGGAGCAATTTCATCATTGCGGGTGTTCCGCCGATGTCGTGAAGCTCTTCCATGACGTAACGTCCAGAGGGTTTGAGGTCACACAGGAGGGGTGTTTTGTTGGATATGTGTTGAAATTCGTCGATGTCGAGGTCTATGTCATAAGCTCTGGCAATGGCGAGCAGGTGGAGCACGATATTGGTAGAGCCGCCCGTGACAACGGCGAGGCGGATGGCGTTGAGGAATGATTGTTTGGTGACGATGTCGCGCGGTTTGAGGTCGGCTTCGAGCAGGGCGCGAACAGCGTGACCGGCGCGAATGCATTCGGCGTGTTTGTCGGGGTCTTCGGCGGGTGTACATGAGGAATAGGGCAAGGAGAGGCCCATGCATTCGATGGCGCTGGCCATGGTATTGGCGGTGTACATGCCACCGCAAGCACCGGCACCGGGGCAGGCGTGTTCGACGATTTCCTGGCGTTCGGCATCGCTGAGCGAGTCTGTGAGAAATTCGCCGTAGCTTTGAAAGGCAGAGATGATGTCGAGTTTGCGTTCTTCTCCTTGTATGGTGGCGCAGCCGGGTTTGATGGTGCCGCCGTAGATCATCAGGGCAGGGCGGTTGAGGCGTCCCATTGCCATGACCACGCCGGGCATGTTTTTGTCGCAGCCGGGCAATGCGATCAGGCCATCGTACCATTGCGCGCCCATGAGGGTTTCGATGGAGTCGGCTATGAGGTCACGGGATTGAAGGGAGAAGGACATGCCGTCTGTGCCCATGGATATGCCGTCGGATACGCCGATGGTGTTGAAACGCATGCCAACGCATCCGGCTTCGGTGACGCCTTTTTTGGTTTCGGCGGCGAGATCGTTGAGGTGCATGTTACACGGGTTGCCTTCATACCAGACCGAGGCGATGCCGACCTGCGCTTTGTCCATGTCGGCGCGCGTCAGTCCGGTGGCATAGAGCATGGCCTGAGATCCGCCCTGGGATTTTTTTTGGGTGATCTGTGAGCTGTACTTATTCAGTTTTGCCATTGAAGATTTCCTTTCGTAGATGAACTTTGTCTTATTTTTCCGGGGTTGTAATTTAACCGAATTGTAGGAGATGTGTCAACAGGGGTGTGGAATATGGCTGACTATGTGTTGCGGGATTATTTGCGCGTGGGACTGCATCTGGTGTTTGTGGGGTTTAATCCGAGCTTAAAGTCCGCGGAAATTGGTCATTATTACGCGGGGAGAGGCAACCAGTTTTGGCCGTTTTTATACGAGGCCGGGCTGACAGATCGATTGTTGGAGCCGCGGGAAGATGCGACTATTTTGGATTATAATATCGGGCTGACAGATATTGTGAAGGGGCGCGCGACGCGGGGGATTGGAGATCTGACGGATGGCGATTATGTGTCGGGTTTTGAATTGTTGCGAGAAAAAATGCAGAGGTATCGGCCCGCGGTGATTTGTTTTAATGGGAAGAGCGGATATGCAAAAGTGATGGGTGGGAAGCGAGATTACGGTTTGCAAGATGAGATGCTGGAAGGCGCGAAGCTGTTTCTCGCACCGTCAACGAGCGGTGCGCTGCCCATGCCGAGGGTTGAGAAGTTGCGGTATTATCGAGAGTTGAAGTCTTTTGTTGATAACTTGTGAAGGAGCGAAGATGAAGCGACCGAATATTTTATTTGTGATGACCGATGACCATACGCCGCGCGAGATGAGCAGTTATGGGAATCCGATTTTGCATACGCCCAATCTGGACCGCATTGGGAATGAGGGTACGCGGTTTAACAATTGTTTTTCGACTAACGCACTGTGCGCGCCTGCGCGGGGTACGGTGCTGACGGGATATTTTTCACATGTCCACGGTATTCGGGGAAATTCCGAGAGGGCCGATGCGATTGAGTTTCTGGATCCAAATGTGCCGACGTTTCCCGAGTTGCTTCGCGATGCGGGATATAAGACCGCGTTGTTTGGCAAGTATCATATCCGGCAGGATCCGCGCGGTTTTGATACGTGGTGTATTCATCCCGGGCAGGGCGTGTATTTTGATCCGACGTATATCGATAATGGAAAGGAAGTCGTAAAGGAGGGGTATGCCACGGATATAACGACGGATATGGCGCTTGAATTTTTGAGGGGGTTGGATGGGGAACAGCCTTTCTGTCTGGTGTATCAGTTTAAGGCGCCACATCGGCCGTTTACGCCAGCACCCCGGCACGCGCATCTTTTTGAGGATGTTGAGATCCCCCAGCCGGAGACGTATGGCGATGATTTTGCTACGCGGAAGATTGCGGCTCTGGCTGAAGATATGAAGTTTGATATTAGTCTGACGCCCGATTACGACGATATACCCGAGGGCTTGAGTGAAGGGGAAAAGAAGGACTGGATTTATCAGCGTTTTATGAAGGATCGGTATCGCACGATTTACGGTGTGGATGAAAATCTGGGGCGGGTGCTGGATTATCTGGATGAGATGGGTTGGGCTGACGATACGCTGGTGATTTACACGTCGGATCACGGGTATTTTCTGGGTGATTACGGATGGTACGACAAGCGGTTTATGTACGAGCCGTCGATTCGCATTCCGCTGGTGGTGCGCTATCCAAATGGGGGTATAAGTGGGAATGTGACCGATGCGCTGGTGATGAATGTGGATTTTGCGCCGACGATTCTGGATTTTGCGGGTGTCGATATTCCCGAAGGCGTGCAGGGTGAGAGTTTGCGTCCGTTGCTCCAGGGGACAGAACCGGACGACTGGCGCAGGTCTGTTTATTACGCCTATTTTGAAGATTCGTGGGTGCTGCACGGCAAGGGGGCAGAGGCGATGTCAGAACCGTCGTTCCAGTATTTTACACCGCACCGCATTGGCCCGCACCGCGGCGTGCGTACGGATCGCTACAAGCTGATTGAATATTATGCCGAGGGTGATTACTGGGAGTTGTTCGATTTGCAAGAGGATCCCAATGAATTGCGAAATGTGTACGGAGATGAGGCGTACGCAGATCTGGTGGCGGAGTTGAAGGCTGAGTTGCGAAGGTTGCAGGTGCAGTATGGGGATTTGAGTGTGTAACCAGCTACTTTTTGGGCATGTACACGTCGGTCGCGGAGCCGAGGTGGATTTCTGAGGCGATGCCGATGGATTCGGCGAGGGAGGGGTGGGGATGAATGGTGTGGGCAATGTCTTCGGCGACGGCAGCCATTTCAATGGCGAGCACGCCTTCGGCGATGAGGTCGCCCGCATGTGGTCCCACAATGCCCATGCCGAGTACGCGTTGGGTATAGGGATCGACAATGAGCTTGGTCTGGCCTTCGATGCGCCCAATGGCATGCGCTTTGCCCAGAGCAGCCCAGGGGAAGCGCACGATATCGACTTTGCGGTCCTGTTTGAGAGCGTCGGTTTCGGTCAGGCCCACCCATGCAATTTCGGGATCGGTGTACACAACTGAGGGTATTAGTGCGTCAAAAGACGCGGGTTCACCGGCGAGAACTTCGGCGGCGATTTTGCCTTCGTGCGCGGCTTTGTGAGCGAGGCCGGGACCTGGAATAGCATCGCCGATTGCAAAGAGGCGGGGGTCATTTGTACGCATTTGTGAATCGACTTCGATGAATCCCTGATCGTTGGGTACAATGTCCGTGTTTTCAAGGCCGATATTATCTGTATTTGGGCGTCGGCCAATGCAGAGGAGGACGCGGTCGAATATTTCGGATGTTTTCGATTCTTCGCCTTCCCAGTGTACTTCAATGCCGGTGTTGACTTCTTCGATATGCGTGACGCGCGTGCTGGTGTGTATGGCGCTGAATGCCTGACGCAATCGGGTTTCGAGGGGTTTGACCAGGTCGGGGTCGGTGCCGGGCAAGAGGGTGTCGGTCATTTCGACGACTGTGACGGCGCTTCCCAATGCCGCGTAAACACTGCCGAGTTCGAGGCCGATGATGCCCCCGCCTACGACGAGGAGGCTTTTGGGTATTTCGTCGAGGTCGAGTGCTGTTGTCGAGTCCAAAATGCGCGGTGTGTCGAGCGCAAAAATTGGGAGGACAATGGGGCGTGATCCCGTGGCGATGATGGCGTGTTCAAATTCTACGCGGTCGATATCCCCATCGCCTGATATAGACGCGCTTTGCGAATTCTCAAATTGCGCGTAGCCCGTCAGGTGGGTGACTTTGCGCTGGCGCACCAGACCAGACAGACCGGTCGAGAGGCGGGTGATGATGTTGTCTTTCCAACCTCGCAGGGCGTCCAGATCGATTTTGGGATCGCCAAAGGTGAGGCCATACGTTCTGGCTTCACTGGCTTCGGTGATGAGTTCGGCAACGTGGAGCAGGGCTTTGGATGGGATGCATCCGCGCAATAAACAGGTGCCACCGAGGTTGTCGTCGGCATTGACAAGGGTAACTTGCAGACCCAGATCTGCAGCGCGAAAGGCCGCTGTATATCCGCCGGGACCGCCGCCGATTACGAGGAGATCGGTTTTGTGCGTTTCGGCCATGTGGTTTCTCCAGTTTATCCGCCCATGAGCATGAGTTCCGGGTTTTCGAGCGCATCGACGATTTTTCGCATGAATCGCGCACCGTCGGCGCCGTCAATAACGCGGTGATCATAAGACAGTGCCAGAGGCATGATGAGGCGGGGTTCGATGCGGCCTTCGCGTACGGTGGCTTCTTCTCTTGCGCGTCCAAATCCCAATATTGCAACTTCGGGGTGATTGACGATGGGGGTAAATTCGCCTACGCCCAGGCTGCCCAGGTTGGTGACGGTGAATGTGCCGCCTTGCAATTCGTCGAGGCCAATTTTGCCAGTGCGCGCGCGCTGGCTGATGTCGCCGAGTTCGAGGGCCAGTTCCAGGATGTCTTTGCGATCGACGTCTTTGATGACGGGAACGAGCAAGCCGCGCTCGGTGTCAACGGCGATGCCGAGATTATAGTAGTGTTTGAGTATAATTTCATTGGCACCTGCATCGAGGCTGGC
Source organism: Gemmatimonadota bacterium (assembly GCA_026706845.1). Classification (NCBI taxonomy): domain Bacteria; kingdom Pseudomonadati; phylum Gemmatimonadota; species Gemmatimonadota bacterium. The sequence continues at coordinate 74,563 of JAPOXY010000082.1, read as the reverse complement.
ATTGAATTGCGGAAAGGTCTTTAGCGCGGTGATGATTGCTTTTAGCGCGAGGACCGTCGGCGTCAGTTTGGCTCCCAATGCTTCGGCTTTTTCTTTGTTGCGCTGCCGAAATGCTTCGAGGTCTGTGACGTCTGCGCGATCAAATTGCGTGACATGAGCCACCTGTTGCCAGGCTTGGCTCATATTTTTTGCAATAATCTGCCGAACTTTGCTGAGGGGTTGGCGCTCGATGTTGCCCCATCTCGAGAAGTCGGGTAATTCGACGGGTGCTGTTGGTGCGAGACCACCTGTTTGTCGGTCGCGCACAGCGGCTTTGATATCGTCTTGTGAGATGCGTCCACCGGGGCCTGAACCGGCGACCTGGGTGAGATCTACGCCGAGTTCTCGCGCGAGCCGCCGCGTGGATGGGGCTGCGGGAATGGGGTCGCCGTTGGATGTGGGTGCAGGTGGCCTGGGTGCGGAAGGTGTTGGTTCGGGTGCTTCGGCGACAGGCGTGGGTTCGGGCTTTTCTTCTGGTGCAGGAGTTGGTGCTTCGGCTTCCGGTTCAGGGGTTGCTGTGACTTGTTGTTCGCCTTCTTCAACGGAGATCAATAAGCTGCCTACGGGCACGCGGTCTCCGGCACTGATGTGTATTTTTGTGATGGTGCCAGCAACACTGCTGGGTACTTCAACGAGGGCTTTGTCGGTTTCGAGTTCGACCACGCTTTGATCGACTTCAATGGTGTCGCCTTCGGCAACGAGTACGCTGACAACATCGCCAGCTTCTACACCTTCGCCGAGATCGGGAAGTTTAAATTCGGTTGCCACAAGACCTCCTTAATCGCGGATTGAGTTAATAATACGTCGTGACCGGGCCTGCCGATACCGGATCGATTTTCTCGGGGTCGATGCCGAGTTCGTCGATGGCTGTGGCGACCTGTTCGCGTTTGATTTTGCCCTGTTTTGCCAGGACGTGAAGCGCGGCCACAGCGATGCATTCGGCGTCAACTTCAAAATGTCGGCGCAGAGCCTGGCGCGTGTCGCTGCGCCCAAATCCATCTGTGCCGAGGACCGTCATGTCTTCGGGTACCCAGGGGCGGATCATTTCGGGCAGGGATTTCATGTAATCGGATGCGGCGACGATCGGGCCATCGGTTTTTTCGAGTACTTTGACGATATACGGCTTTTTTTGACGTCGTGTTGGGTGCAGCATGTTCCACCGCTCGGTCTCAAGCGCGTCCCGCCGCAATTCTTTGTATGAGGTGACGCTCCACACGTCGGCGGAAATATTGTATTCGGCGGCGAGAATTTCTTGCGCGCGGAGGGTTTCGCGGAGGATGGATGCACTGCCAAAGAGCTGAATTTTGTGCTGGCCCTGTTGCATTCTGTGCTTCTTGAGCGGATAAATGCCTTTGACAATGCCTTCTTCAACGCCTTTGGGCATGGGGGGGTGTTCGTAGTTTTCATTGCCCAGGGTCATGTAGTAATAGACATCTTCCTGTTCCTTGTACATGCGCCGGATGCCGTCCTGGATGATGATGGCAATTTCGTAGGCATAGGCCGGGTCGTAGGCAATACAGTTGGGAACGGATGAGGCGAGAATGTGGCTGTGCCCGTCTTCGTGCTGGAGACCTTCGCCGTTGAGCGTGGTGCGCCCGGCTGTTCCGCCTAAGAGAAAGCCCTTGCAGCGGATATCGCCGGCCAGCCACATGAGATCGCCCACGCGCTGAAAGCCGAACATGGAGTAGTAGATGTAGAATGGGATGGTGTTGACGCCGTGTGTGGCATAAGCTGTACCAGCGCAGATGAATGAGGACATGGCACCGGCTTCGTTGATGCCTTCTTCGAGAATTTGACCGTCCTGGGCTTCTCGATAGTAGCTGATGTTGCCCGCGTCAACGGGTTCGTATATCTGCCCCATGTGCGAGTAGATGCCGAGTTGCCGAAACAGGGAATCCATACCAAAGGTGCGGGCTTCGTCGGGGATGATGGGGACGAGGAGCTTGCCGATATCTTTGTCGCGGGCGAGTTTGGCAAACAGACGCGCAAAGGCCATGGTCGTAGAGGCCTGGCGGTCACCTGTACCTTTGAAGGCTTCGTCAAATACCTCGCGCGAGGGTGCTTGAATGGGTTTGGCACGCACGCTTCGGGCGGGCAAATATCCGCCGAGGTCGCGGCGGCATTGTTGCAAGTATTGCATTTCGGGGCTGTCGTCGGGGGGACGATAAAAGGGTGCTTTGCCCACTTCGTTGTCGGAGATGGGGATGTCAAAGCGCCGCTTGAATTCACGCATCTCGTCTTCTTCGAGCTTTTTTTGCTGGTGGGTCATGTTGCGGCCTTCGCCAGCTTCGCCCAGGCCATAGCCTTTGATGGTTTTGGCCAGGATAACAGTCGGTGCGCCTTTGTGTTCCACAGCGGCTTTGAATGCGGCGTACACTTTTTCGGGATCGTGACCCCCGCGACGCAATTTTTGGAGTTGTTCGTCCGAGAGGTGTTCGACCATTTTGAGCAGGTCGGGATGGGTGCCGAAAAAGTCGCGGCGGATGTATTCGCCAGATTCGACGGTGTATTTCTGGTATTGACCATCGACGACTTCTTCCATGCGCTGCTGGAGCAGGCCCTGGGTATCTTTTTCGAGTAGTGCGTCCCAATCGTCTCCCCATATAATTTTGATGACATTCCATCCAGCGCCGCGAAAGACCTGTTCGAGTTCCTGGATGATTTTGCTATTGCCGCGCACCGGACCGTCGAGGCGTTGCAGGTTGCAGTTGATGACAAAGATGAGGTTGTCGAGTTGTTCGCGGGTTGCCAGGCTGATGGCGCCGAGGGTTTCGGGTTCGTCTGTTTCGCCGTCGCCGACGAAGACCCAGACTTTGGAGTCGCGGGTCGATTTGAGGCCGCGGTCTTCGAGGTAGCGGTTGAAGCGGGCCTGGAAGATGCCTACGAGGGGACCAAGTCCCATTGAGACGGTGGGAAATTGCCAGAAGTCTGGCATGAGATAGGGATGGGGATAGGAAGACAGGCCGCCGGGATTGCGGAGTTCTCGGCGGAAGTTTTCGAGGTGTTCGGTGCTCAGCCGACCTTCGAGGAAGGCGCGGGCATACATGCCGGGCGAGGCATGGCCCTGGAAGAAGACCTGATCTCCAGAGAAATCGCCATTGGACGCTTTGAAGAAGTGATTTTGACCCACTTCGTATAGCGTGGCAGCCGATGCAAAGGTGGAGATGTGACCGCCAATGCCATCGGCTTCTTTGTTGGCACGGGTGACCATGGCCATGGCATTCCAGCGCACGAGACTTTTGATGCGGCGCTCGATTTCGCGGTCGCCCGGATAGGGCAGTTGTTTGTCGTGCGGGATGGTGTTGATATAAGGCGTATGAGATGCGAAGGGTATGTCAACGCCCAGACTTTTTTGCGCTTCTTGTTCCAGGCGGTCGAGCAAATAGCGCACGCGGTCGGGACCGCCGTTTTGCAGAACATAAGCCAGTGATTCGATCCATTCTTCGGTTTCGATGGGATCGGTATCGCGAAATGTACCTGGTGCGACAGAATCGGCCATGGTAAACCCCTTTGTTCTGTGGTGCAATGACGGGTATTAAAAACAATATACGCGCGTATCCAAATATCAGTTCTGTGTGTGAAATTTACGAGGGATAATGAATTTTGTCAAATGTAGAGCGTATTTTTGTGCGAGAGGACGTTGAATTTGAAGAAAGTGGATTTATATAAGATATTGTTAATTAGTAAAATAATATGATTAGTTGACTGGTTGGTAAAGTATGGCGAAAAAACAGGATGTCTCACATCTTTCGAGGGGAGAGGAGATGTCAGGCGTCCGGTACTTGTTGTCCGCGATGACAGGTCTGGCAGGTGATCTGGGTGAATTGTCCTTCTTTGAAGTCTTTGAGGATTTCGCTATTGATTTTCTGCGTCATGGTGATCATGAGGCGCGCGATGTCTTTGCGGGGGTTTTCGTCTGAGGCAAAGTCGTAAGTGGATAGGGATTGGCCTTCTTCCCCTTTGTGGCAAGCGTGACAGCGCACGCCCAGGGCTTTGCTAAAATCTTTCATGTATTGCATGAGTTGCGCTTTTTTGATGTCTTTGGGCAGGACTTTTAAATTGGTGTAGGTGTCGGGAATTTGGGCGAAAGATGCGGTGACGATCAGAGAGATGAGGGAACTGATTGTGAGAATGAGCGCGATGAGTAGCGTGCGGTTCATGGTGCCTCCTTTTCATCTGTGATTGTCCAGCCATTGCAGTTGATTTGTTTGCGGAAAAGCGGCGATGGGATTTTCGAGCGGTCCAATGCCTTCAAAGGTCATGCACACGCGGTCGCCTTCACACAAGCCGCTTTCGAGGTCGTCGTCGGAAAAGACAATGGGTGTGCCCCAGTAGAGGATTTGCAGGGTATTGGGTTCAAGGGGTAAGCGGGAAAAGAGCGATCGTTCGAGATGAAAGAGGCCGTCGGGCATGTTGAGATGGTTTTGTCCGGTATGCCCTTCTTTGTAGGCAATGCGCGTGTTGTTGCGTATCACTTCGCAAGAGACGGCTACGCTGCTGTCGTCATAGGCTGAGTTGGTGACCATCAGGGGACCGAGGCTGGCACAGCCGTGGGACCAGTTTTTGGCCTGGGGTAAGTTGAGTGGGTTTTCGGCTTCGATGCCGTTGTCGGTGTAGTCGTTGCCGCCGGTGTAGCCCAATCGCTCAATTTGACCTGTGGCATTGAGGCCATAGATGGTTACGAGTTCTGTTTCGGGTACGAGGCGCTGGGTGTTGTGCGGATGGGATATAGAGCCGCCGTGTCCGACGAGGGCAGCGGTGTCGTTTTTGGAAAAGAGTTCGGGCGTGCCACCCTGTGCACATTCCCGGTATTTTTGATCATAGACGTTGACGGCATCACCGGTGGCCTGTTTGGCTTCGATTTCGCGCAATTTCGCGCTGTCTTCGTGGGTGACTCCCGCCAGCCAGATACGCAGTTTGTGCGGTGCATCTGCCGGTGCGGTTACCGGGCTGATGAGGTGGGGTTGATCGGGGTCGCCCGTGTTGTCGAGGAGGGCGCGGAGTGAGAGGCGCGGCGCATTGCGGATATTGATTGACTCTACTGTGGATGCAATACTGTTTTTGTTGCCCCCATGGCGGTAGTAGAGGTCGTGAAGCGAGGCCGGGTGGGGGGCACAGGCCGTGAGGTCAAAGACATCGTCGCCTTTGACAAGCCCCAGGCGAGATCCTCGCTCGGGTTGTGCGAATTGCAATAGTTTCATGGTTGCCTCGGTGATTGTGGGATGGGAAACAAGAATAGTTATAATTGATGGACCTGTAAAGCAGATAATTAGGTTCGCAATTGCGCGATTTTTTTTGCATATTGAGGTAAAAGGAGACGGGTTTTATGGCAATAGCACTGATTACGGGCGCGTCGAGTGGTATTGGTTTGGAATTGGCGCAGGTGTTTGCGGCTGATGGAGTTGATGTGATTTTGTCGGCGCGGTCCGAGGATAAGTTGCACGACCTGGCAGGAGAGGTACGGGAGAAGTATGGTGTGAGAGCCGAGGTGATTGTGGCCGATTTGTCGGTGCCGGGCGAGGAGAAGAAGGTTTATGATAGGGTCGTGGAATTGGGATGGGATGTGGATTATCTGGTGAATAATGCCGGGTTTGGGGTTTATGGTTTTTATGCGGAGACAGATTGGTTGGCCGAAGCGGATATGTTGCAGGTGAATATTGTCGCTTTGACGCATTTGACCAAGTTGTTTTTGCCTGGTTTGATTGATAGAGGTCGGGGAAGAATTTTGAATGTGGCTTCGACTGCGGCGTTTCAACCCGGTCCGAGGATGGCTGTGTATTTTGCAACTAAGGCGTATGTGTTGTCGTTTTCAGATGCGATTGCCAATGAGTTAAAGGGTACGGGTGTGAGCGTGACTGCGCTGTGTCCAGGGGCGACGGAGACGGGTTTTCAACGCGCTGCAGGTGCAACGGGTTCGCGTTTGTTTGATATGCGCGGATTGCCCACGGGGGCCGATGTGGCGAAATATGGGTACAGGGCTATGCAAAAGGGAAAGCGCGTGGCTATTCACGGGTTGATGAGTAAGATACTGGCTTTTACTGTGCGCTTATTGCCCAGGCGGCTTGTCGTTGCAACGACGAGAGCGTTGATTGCGAGAAGTGATTAAGCGAGTGCATCTGCTTGTGTGTGGTTTGCAGACAGGAAGCGGTCCAGTTGCAGGCGCTCGGCATGATTGGAATTGAGGCGAATGCGCAGGTGTACGTCGTTGCCCTCATAATCCAGGGTCAGTATTTCGCTGTGGGTGTAAAGTTGTGAGAGGAGTTTGCCTTCACTTTGTGGCACATGGAGTTTTAGGGTGACTGCATCGGCAGCCAAGAAATCACATATCCGATTTTTGACCGCGTCGAGATTGGCGACGTCGAGCGCAGAAATTGCAAGCGTATTGGGATTTTTTGCGCAGCGTTTTGCAATTTCTTTTTGTCGTTCAGAATCCGCGAGGTCCATTTTGTTATAGACAGTCAGGACGGGTTTGTCATCGATTTTGAGTTTTGTGAGGACTTCGCTGACTGTGATCATTTGCATTTTGTATTGCGAATGGCTGGCATCGACAACGTGAAGGAGCAGGTCTGCCTGTACGGCTTCTTGTAATGTGGCGCGAAAGCAGGCAAAGAGGTGGTGCGGTAAGCGGTTGATAAAGCCGACGGTGTCGGTGAGCAAGATGGGGCGATGGCTTTGGACATCGACGCTGCGCGTGGTGTTGGTCAAAGTGGCAAAAAGCTGATTTTCGACCAGGACATTTTCACCCGAAAGCCCGCGCATAAGCGTGGATTTTCCCGCGTTGGTATAGCCAACGAGCACAACGTTAAAACTATGGCCGCGCCCTTTGCGGCTTGTGTCCATTTGACGTCTCACGCGTTTGAGGCTGTCGTAGAGGGACTTTCCGCGCTGTTCGATCCACCTGCGGGTGGTTTCGGTGTGTGTTTCACCCGATCCGAGGCCTGCGCGACGTTCTGCGTGGGGATTAAACTGGCGAATGCGGGGGCGCAAATAACGCAGGTGGGCCATTTGCACTTGAATTTGTGCGGTGCGTGTGCGTGCGTGTAAAGCAAAAATATCGAGAATGAGCAGGCTGCGGTCGAGGATGCGCACCCCAATGTCGGTTTCGAGGTTGCGCATTTGCGAGGGCGAAAGGTCATTGTCAAAGATGACCGCGTCGATATTTCTCTTTTGGGCCATTTCTCGAAGTTCGTCGATTTTGCCCGAACCGATATAGGTGGCTGGATCGGGTTTGTCGCGATTTTGTAATGTGCGATCAATTACCTCAAAGGTGGCAGTACTGGCCAGGTGGGCGAGTTCTTCGAGAGATTCTCTGGCGCTGCGTGTGGAGATACCGCGTTGCGCCACCCCAACGAGAACGGCACGTCGTATGCCCTGTGCGTCAAAGATATGGTCCATGTTATCTCCTGAGTTTTTAGTTACATTCATAATAATAAGGTGAAGATATGTTGATGCAAAGTGAAATCGCTGGAGTAGGACGGCGTCTGTTGGCAACGGTGCTGGATTTTTTGATTTTGCACCTGGTGCTGACGGTGGTTCTGCGCAATATGCTGCTGTCGCCTGCGGGCGTTTGGATGGTGGATTTTATTTTTATTGTGGTGTATTCCGCGATATTTGTGGGGGTTATGGGCCAGACGCCGGGGAAGATGTTGTTGGGATTGCGCGTGATTGATGCACAGGGTGGTGGGTTGAATTATGGGCAGACGTTTCAGCGTGCAGTGGTGAAGTGGGCACCGGTTTTTGTGCTGTTTATTGTGATGGCTCTGTTGACGCCAGAGGAGTTGTACCAGAATCCCGCGGATGGAGAAGTGATGGATACCGTTGAAGTTGATGGACAATCGGCTGCGGTTTCTTCGACCGCAATGGTGATCGGTACGGTGGTCTGGGTGGTGTTGATTCACATGGCGCGGCGCCATCCCGATGGTCAGGGGATCCACGATCGGGTAGCAGAGACGTATGTGATTAGAACGGGGTGAGAATTATCGGGTGCCCGTAAGAAAAAAGACAGCGTCTTTTTTGATGGTCTGGTCGGCGTTTTTGTCTGTGATGCTGAGTTTGAGGGTGTAGCGTCCGGGCGCGAGGTTGGTGAGGGGCATTTCGAGATAGGTGTTTTCGTCGGGAGTTGTACCGACTTGATCAAAGCTGAGGCCAACGGCCTCGGTATTTTTTTTGCCCAATTTGGCGAGGAGAGAGACGAGTGCGAAACCGGTTTCCTGGCGTTTTTGTACTTCGTAGGAGATGGTGTAGCGCGTCTGTCCAAATTCGTCGCGTTTGAGATTGTAAATTTCAAAGTAAACGTACATGGACATGCCGGGGACAAAGGTTGCCGAGGGCTGTGGCTGAATGTAGAGGTTGCCGCGCACAAAGGATGTGTCGGGTGCGCGGTCCGCTTCAATGATGCGAGAGGCGACCTGGATGTCGCTGATCATCAGATGGCTTTTGTCGTGATAGGCGGGCAAGCGAAGTTCGCCCTGGCGATAGGCGCCAATGCGGTTGGTGTTTTGACGCGATGCTTCGACGGCCAGTTCATATACGCCGGGTTCGGCGATGTGGCGCACGCTGCTGAGGGCTTGTAAACCGAGGCCGCGATGGTCGTCTGTGATGTCGATGGCCAATGCGCTTTTGGTGTTTTGATAATTGAGGGCGCGGGGGTAGATAAGCGCGGTGCGTCGCTCGACGATTACAGTGGTGTCCGGATCTGTGAGCAGGGCCACATTGTCTAAAGGCAGGCCAAATATAACCTGCAATTCGGTTTTGTTCTCCGGTCCCCGAAAGGTGAGGGCGTCGAAGTAAAAGTCGAGGGGGTCGAGCGCTTCTAGGCTGTACAATTCGGGTTCTATTGCCGCGAGCGACTGGGCGAGGGTGGCGGGGTTAAATTCGTTGAGGCGCTGATAAACGCTCATGTACGGTCGCCCAGAGGCTTCGATATTGGCGAGGTCTTCTTCGGTCAGCGATGGGACGGGGGCAAAGTCGAAGTTTCCGCCCAGAAATTCATCGGTAAATGTAAATTCTGCGCCCTGTCCGAGGTTTTTGTATATCCACACTTCCCAGGGCACAGAGGTCCAGCCGCTGGTCGTTGTGACGGGGCGGTAGTCGGTAAAGCCCATATTGCCCACGCGACCCAGGCCCCCTTCTTCCATGGTGCGAATCGGATAGACGGGACCGACGAAGTTTGCCTCAATGCCCGCATCGCCGTAGATCGCATACGCTTTTTGTTCTTGAAGGCGCTGTACATCGAGTGGTACGATGGCATTGAGTTTTCGAGAGGTGGAGATGTAGTCGGGTTCTCCATATCGAATATAGATTTCTCCCCGGCGATCCCACGGCCACTTTCTGCCAAAATGGGTTCGCGCATGCCATACTCTGCGGTAGTGTTCGGCTCTGCGCAGTGCGCCTCCCGAGGTTTTAAAGGGATCTTTTTGCAACCAGAAGCGTGTGAGAAAACGCTCGCGTTGCGTTTTGTCGTCTGAGGCAGACGCGAGTCGGTAAGCGCGCGCTTCGGCTTTTGAGCCGATATAAGAGATATTGTCATAGAGGGGCTGTTCTTCTTTCGGCAGGGTCTCAATATAGCGTTGAAATGTCGCCAGTGCGCCTTCGTGGTCGCGTCTTTGTATGAGGGCCTGGGCGAGTAATGGCAGTGCGCGGGGGTCTCGCATGCGCGATGTGATGTCTTCGAGGTCGCGGTATTCTTTGGCTTCGTATAGCGCGTAGGCAAATTGGTATGCGGTTTCGTGGTCTTCGGGGTTGCGCTCGAGGTATTTTTTGTAGTAGTAAAGCGCGACTTGATGCGCGCTTCCTTCTTCGCGATGTGCGCGGGCGAGCAGGAGATAGGAAGAAGACAGGTCGGGAAATCGCGCAATGGTTTGGGAGGCTGCTTTTCGCGCGCGGCTTCCCGTATCTTCAAGCGCGAGCAGGGTTTTGATGAGGCGGTCGTGGGCATCGGCGTCTGTGGTGTCGATGGCGACCGCTTTTTCGTAGTGCGACAGCGCGCGGTCGGGTTTGTTGCGCAGGTTTTGGTACACGCGGCCCAGGCCCGTGTGGGCAATTGCGAGATCGGGACGCAAGGCGAGTGCATTTTGAAAGGCTGCTTCGGCACTGTCGGCTTCTTCAAGGCGCAAATAGAGCAGGCCCATGCGCGCGTAGTTCGCCGATGAATCAGACGCGGTAGCCAGATCTGCTTTCAACTGGTTGATGACGTCGCGGAGGTCGCGGTTTTGCGCGAATCCCGTGCTTGCAAAACTGATGAGGAGTAGATAAATGGTCGAGTAGAGAAATTTGTGCATGGATAATCCTTTATAGTGTCGTGGCAGTTTTTACACGCCTGTTTGGATTTTCGGTTTCGTTTAAACGTTAAACACTTTTGTCGAATTTCTCAATGACTTTTGCGACTTATGAGGTTGCACAGGTATAAATATATCTAATTTTCTTGACTTAGTTGAAGGGGCGTTTTATTTTCCGTCTAAACGCGATGTGTGCGGATAGGCGCGCAGGCAGGGATGTCTATGCTCTCACTCGAATGAAAGGGCATTTATGACGTTGATGGAGATTCTGTCGGGCAAATCGATCATTATCGGGCTTAAGGGGCAAAACAAGCGGGAAATTCTCGAAGAGCTTGTTAATGAACTCGAGGTAGGCGATAAAATTACTGACCGCGATAAGGTGCTCCAGGCGGTTTTAGAGCGCGAAGATATTATGAGTACGGGTATTGGGCACGGTATTGCCATTCCCCATGGGAAGTCGGAATATGCCACGACACTGGGCGGTGTGCTGGGCATCAAGTCGGAAGGTATTAATTTTAATGCTTTAGATGGCAAAAAGACCTACATTTTTTTTCTTCTGGTCTCGCCTCTGGATGTCTCGGGACCGCATATTAAAGCTTTAGCGCGGATATCAAGAGTGCTCAAAGGGGAGGATTTTAGACAGCGTTTGATTGGCATTAGAAATCGCGAGGAGGCTCTGGCGATTATTGAGGCAGAAGATAAGAAAAACTAATAAATGTCATAAGATTTAACCCGTTGCCTGCTTTGCTGTGAAGCAGGTTTTTTTGTTTGAGCTTTTCTCATGTTCGGTCTTTCATTTACAAATCCAATGTTGTTGCACGGTTTGTGGGCGGCATTTTTGCCGCTTGTGATTCATTTGCTGAATCGGCGCCGTGCAGTAACTGTGTCGTTTTCAAATGTGGCGCTTTTGCAAAAACTCCAGCACGACCGCATGCGACGGCTAAAATTCAAGCATCTCGCGTTGCTCATTTTGCGAACCCTGCTCATTGTTTTGCTTGTGCTGGCTTTCGCGCGTCCGACTTTGAGTGGGGGCAGCGGGCAGGTGGGCGATGCGGGGACATCGGCGGTTATTTTGCTCGATCGTTCGTTGAGTATGCAATACCGCACAGCAGAAGGTACGTTGTTTGAGCGCGCGCTTCGCAAGGTGCAGGCTCTGTTGGCCCTGTTTGATGAGCGCGACGATGTGCGTTTGGCACTGATAGACAAGGGTGTCGAGGAGGTCGATGTGACTTCGCCAGAGCGGTTGCGGTTGTTTATGGATACGCTGCAACCCGGATTTGGCAGTACAGATTTTGAGGCGGGATTGCAATTGGCTTTGTCGCATTTGTCCGGGTCACAGATGCCCAATCGCGAGTTGTATTTTGTAACGGATCGCGCATATAATGGGTGGACGAATTTGCCCGATACACTGTCCAATTTGGACGATGTATCGGTGTGCATCATCTCCGAGCGGCCTTCGCAAGTTGCCAATATCGGTATTGGGCAGATCAATACTACTTCTCCAGAGGTCGGGCGTTCAATTACGCTGGCAATCGAATTGATCAATTATGGCGTGGCAAATCGAGGCGATGTGCCTGTGCAGATATTTTTGGATGGCCGGCGCATTGGCCAGGATATTGCCCCTGTTCCTGCGGGCGGGCGTCGCAAATTGCATACGTCGCTTGTGCCCAAAACAGGGGGGGATGTTGCCCTGCGCGTGGAAATAGGGGCAGATGCTCTCGAGGCAGACAACAAACGCGTGACAGTGTTGCGCATTCCAGAGCGCGTTCGCATTTTGCTGGTGGGTCAGGCATCCCACGAGTCTTATTATCTCGCAGAGGCATTATCCGTTGTTTCAAGCGAGGTGGTGCATGTTACACCCGAACGCGTATCAGATCAGGTGTTGGAAGATATCGATGTGGTTTTTTTGTGCAATGTTGCGCGGCTTTCTACAGGTGCGATTGCCGCTTTGCAAAATCGGATATCACGCGGGGTTGGTCTGGCTATTTTCCTGGGGGATCAAATAGATGTCCGATATTATAATGCGCAGGTGTTACCCGCGCTTTTTCCGGCCAAATTGCTCGGTACGCGGGGCGCGTTGTCGGGTGCTTATCAGGCTTTGCAGACGGTTTTGCCCGATCATCCCATGCTATCGGGCCTGGAACTCAAAGGGGCGTTTCAAAGCCCGCGTTTTTTTGTTTCTTATCGGGTTTTGCCCGCGGCAAATGCACGTCCTGTGTTGTCCTTTGCTTCGGGGACACCCGCGCTTCTCGAGTCTCGCAAAGGCAATGGGCGCATCGTGCTGTTTGCGTCTTCGGTGAGCGCGAACTTGGGATGGAATGACGCGCCGCTTTCCGGCTTTTTTGTTCCATTTGTGCATCGCCTGAGTGGATATCTGGCGGCCGGGGCATTTGGTCGATCTGACTATCGCGTCGGTCAGGTCGTGTACAGAGATATCCGACGGGAAAATGTTTCTGAAGCTGTTTTGCAGGCGCCAGGTGGAGAACCCAGAACAATTTGGCCTCAACAACGCGGCTTGCAATCGGTGTGGCCGGTTGGCGCAGTGGATGTGCCGGGGTTGTGGGAGATTTTTGCGCGCGAGCGCGTCTCTGATCGCTTTGCCGTTCAGGTTGATGAGCGCGAACCCGATTTGACTCCGGTTCCGATGGCGCGACTCGAGGCACTTTTTGGTAAAGGTCGCTTGCGCGTTGTAGATGGCGAGGCCGATTTGAAGGAGGCTGTCCTTTCTCAGAGGCACGGTCAGGAGCTCTGGCGATGGGTGTTGTTGGCAGCTTTGATGGCGATGGGCGCAGAGATGCTCATTGCACAGTCTGCGCGTACGAGCCGCGGGACGCGACCTTGACTTTTGTAATTGGTGCGCGTATTTTTTTCTGGATTGTAATGGGCGAATACAGGAGCGTCGCCCCTACCCTGAATGATAAAGGATGTTTTGATGGCAAAAAATTTGATTATTGTCGAATCACCTGCTAAGGCACGCACAATTTCTCGATTTGTGGGCAAGGACTACAAAGTCGCTGCTTCTATGGGGCATGTGCGCGATCTTCCCGCACGCGAATTGGGCTTTGATGTGGAAAGTTTTGATCCCAAATACGTGGTGTCACAAGACAAGCGCAGTGTGATTCAGGCACTGAAGAAGGATATTAAAAAAGATACGACTGTATATTTGGCGACGGATGAAGACCGCGAAGGAGAATCTATTTCGTGGCATCTGATTTTCGCGCTGGGGCTTAAGAATCAGCCCATTAAGCGGATTGTGTTTCACGAGATTACCCGGTCTGCGGTTTTGCACGCGCTTGAAAATCCGCGCGAACTGGATCAAAATTTGGTGGATGCACAACAGGCGCGTCGCATTTTGGACCGCGCTGTGGGATATGAGTTGTCGCCTTTGTTGTGGCGAAAGGTAAAGGGGGGATTGTCAGCCGGACGCGTGCAGAGTGTGGCGGTGCGGATTATCGTTGATCGGGAGCGGGAAATTCGGGCGTTTAAGCCAGAGGAATATTGGAGAATTAAATCCGATTTTAAGGATCCCAAATTTCAGGCTGAATTGACGCGGCAGAATGGGAAAAAAGCGTCTGTGAAAAATGAAGCCGAGGCCAGAGCTATTGAAGCGAGCGCGCTGAAGGGGCAATTTGTCGTGGCAGAGGTGGTCGAGCGCGAGGGTGTGCGGCGGCCCGTGCCTCCGTTTACGACATCGACGCTGCAACAAGAGGCGTCTCGCAAACTAAGTTTTTCCGTGTCGCAGACGATGCGGGTTGCACAACAGCTTTACGAGGGCAATTTTGAAATTCCCGGATATACCGGCGGTTTGATTACGTATATGCGTACCGATTCGGTGAGTTTGGCCGAGCAGGCGGTGAATCAGGCGCGGGAGGTGATTGCTCAGGAGTTTGGCCGGGATTACACCGTGGAAAAGCCCCGCCGATTTGCCAATAGAACCAGGGGGGCGCAAGAAGCGCACGAGGCAATTCGTCCGGCGGATTTGTCGATTAAACCCAATAGCGTCAGGACCCATCTCGATCCCCGACAATTTCGGCTTTACGATTTGATCTGGAAGCGCACGTTGGCGACGCAGATGGCCGATGCGCGTATTGCATATACGACGATTCGCATTCGGGCAGGTGAAGCGGGTGAATTGATTTTTGAGGCAAAGGGGCAGCGCGTTTTATTCCCTGGATTTTTGAGGGTTTATGCCGAGGGGTCAGATGATCCAGAGGCCAATATCAGTGATAAAGATGTGATTTTGCCCAGGGTTATAAAGGGACAGGTGCTCAATTTGGAGAAGTTGCATTTGGAGCAGTTGTTTACCAGGCCGCCCGCGCGTTATACAGAGGCTTCGCTGGTGAAGAAGCTCGAGGGCGAGGGTATTGGGCGTCCCTCGACTTATTCACCGACGATTTCGACGATTCAGAGCCGGGAGTATGTGGAACGCACGCGAGATAAGAAGCTCAAACCCACAGATATCGGCGAGGTGGTGAACGATTTTTTGATGGCGCATTTTCCCGATATTGTCGATTTGCGTTTTACATCGCATCTCGAAGACGATTTTGACGAGATTGCACAGGGGAAAAATTCGTGGAAGGCGATGTTGGAGGCTTTTTATCCGCCGTTTAATAAGCGGGTGGAAGACAAGAAGTCAGTTGGTAAAATTGGGCGCAAGTTGGGCAAAGATCCCAATACGGGGCGCGAGGTGAGTGTGAGTTTTGGCAATTACGGTCCCTATGTTCAAGTTGGTGGTGCAGGTGAAGAGGAAAAGCCTCTGTTTGCATCTTTGCCTCCCAATCAGAGTATTTTTGATATTGAATTGGCCGATGCTCTCAAGTGTTTTGAATTGCCCCGCAAACTCGGGCAAAATGATGCGGGTGATGAGGTGCAGGTCAATACTGGCCGGTATGGTCCCTATGTGCGAATAGGTCGCAACTTTTTCTCCCTGCCAGAGGGAGAGGATCTGTTTGGGGTGACGCTGGATCGCGCGTTGGAGATCGCGGCTGCCGAGGAAGATCGCAAAGCCAAAAATGTGATTCGCGATTTTGGCGATTTCCAGGTGCTCAATGGGCGGTATGGTCCTTATATTCGCAAAGATGGCAAGAATTACAGGATTCCCAGAGGGACGGATGCGGCGACATTAGACCGCGAGACGCTCGAAAAATTTATGCAGGGCGGAGCGGGCGGCAGGCAGTCGCAACAGGTGATTCACGATTTTGACGGGATTCAGGTTCTCGCCGGGCGCTACGGTCCTTATATCAAACACAATGGTAATAATTACCGCATTCCAAAGGGCGTGGAGGCGTCGTCTTTGACACAGGCGGCTTGCAAAAAAATTATTGCGGAAAATCCGGCGACGAATAGGAGAAGGTCGAGAAGAAGAAGTAGGAAGTGAGATGTAGGGGCAATCCCTTGTGGTTGCCCGTCTCAAGATACAAGAAGGATGAACAACCGTAGGGGCGAGGCAGGCCTCGCCCGTCATTGCGGCATGGTTTAAGCCGCAATCCAGAAGGTTTTGAAAGGCAGTAGGAGATTCCACAATGCGTTTTATTCAAATAAGAGATCTGCGACCATCCGAAATTTGGGAGCAGTTGGCTGATGAGCGAGAAATGGTGATTACGGCTCAGGGAAAACCTATCGCCATTTTGTCATCTGTTTCCGATGCCGATTGGGAAGAAACCCTGGCGGCTTTCCGTCGTGTGCGTGCGATTCAAGCCGTTGATGAACTTCAAAAGCAATCGGTTGAAAAAGGTCTTGATAAGATGGATTTGGAAGAGATAAACCGCGAAATTCAAGCCGTGCGAAAATCGGGCATATTATGATGTTATGGTTTTGTCAACAATGAAAGTTACTGTCCTTACGGATATAGAAGGAGATAGCGCGTGGAAAAATTCGCGAGAATTACTTTCGATCCCGCGGTCATGGGCGGTAAGGCATGTATTCGGGGAATGCGGGTGACGGTTGGAACTGTTGTGGGGCTCTTGGCAGTTGGTCGATCACACGAGGAAATTCTGAAAGCCTATCCTTATCTCGAGCGTGAAGATATCGATCAAGCTCTGGCCTATGCAGCCTGGCGGGTCGAAGAACGGGAAGTTGCACTGGTCACTCCATGAGTGTGAAGCTTCTGATTGACATGAATCTGTCACCTGATTGGGTGCCTGTTCTGAAGTGCCATGGATGGTCGGCGGTCCATTAAAAAATAAGAATGAGAATAGATGATCCCCTAACTATGCTTTACCTGATCCGATAGTCCCAGACCAACCGATGTCGAGGTTGTAGATTATCACTAAAAACGCGAGGATCTGAGCCATGTTGAAGCGCGTTGTTCATCCCGGAGAGATTCTGCGAGACGAATTGGTGGAATTTGGGGTATATCCAGTGACATTTGCACGCCAGATTGATGTGCCGCCATATCGCATTGGCCAGATTATCGCGGGCAAGTGTTCTGTGGATAGCGATACTGCTTTGCGCTTCGGGCACTGGTTCGGCGTTGATCCTTTATTCTGGCTGAATCTCCAGATGCAGTTTGATGTGCAGCGGTTAGTGATCAGCAGTTAGAAAACAAGCAGTCAGCGGCTCAAAACCTTCTGGATTGCGGCTCAACATCATGCCGCGATGACGGCAGCAGAACAATGTCAGTAATGACTGTTGGCACTTATAACGCTCTTGTTTTAAGCAAGGGCGTCCAAGAAGGGTGGAGAGCTTTTAACTCTACTTAATTCACATTGCCATGAAAACATCCATTACACAATTTCTCAACCATCTATCGCGGCAGCGGCGATTGTCCGATCATACGTGTGCGGCATATAACACGGATCTGGAGCAGTTCGCCGCTTTTTTGCATGGGCGTCAGGTGGATCGCGTGGAACAGATTGATCGGAACGCAGTGCGGGATTTTTTGGGATTTTTGCTCAATAGGGGATTTGGTCGGCGGTCTGTTGCCCGAAAGCTGGCGGCGGTGCGAACGTTTTTGAGTTATTTGTGCAATGTGGGGGATTTGGATCGGAATCCAGCACTCGATGTGCGTCCGCCCAGGCAGGATAAGATATTGCCCGTTTATCTGGATGTTGACGAGGTTGCCCGCGCGATGTCCCTGCCGTCGCCCAATACGGTGTTGGGATTGCGCGATCGGGCGATTTTGGAGTTGTTTTATAGCGCGGGAATTCGATTGCGCGAGCTTGCGGGGCTTAAAATTGAGGCTGTGGATCTGGCAGATAAACTGGTGCGGGTTATAGGCAAGGGCAACAAAGAGCGCCTGGTTCCTTTTGGGGAACCGGCCCGGGTCGCACTGGTGGCTTATTTGATGCGGCGAGAGGAACTGGTTTCTGAGCAGACGACGGATAGACGTCATTTGTTTTTGGCGCGCTCTGGGCGTCCGCTGAGTCCGAGTGGTATTCAAGGTCGCGTTGCCCGGTATCTCGGCAAAGCGACCGGGCGGACTTTGTCCCCCCATGCATTGCGCCACGCTTATGCAACCCATCTGCTGGATGCAGGCGCAGATCTCAATGCGGTGAGAGAATTGCTCGGTCATGCGAGTCTTTCTACTACGCAGGTTTATACGCATGTGAGTGTTGAGCGGTTAAAAAGAGCCTATCGACAAGCGCATCCACGGGCGTGAAGAAATAATGTGGCATTATCACCAAAATTTTCGCCAAACAACTGCTCGCATTTCGCGTGTCACGTTTTATCTTTTTTTTTGTTTTCTAATAGCCTGTGCGCGGCAGATGCCTCCGCCAGGGGGCCCGCTCGATAAAACGCCGCCGAGGGTGATCGACACAGTGCCCGCAGATGATTCTGTGCGAGTCGGGTTGGATACGCCGATTCGCATTCGCTTTTCTGAGGCGATGGATCGCAGGTCGGTCGAGCGGGCATTATTTATTTCGCCACAGGGGGCTGAGGAATTCGATTTCAAGTGGCGTGGGGATGTGCTGGAAGTTCGATTGTCCGATGGCTTGCAAGCCGATCGGACGTATCTGGTTACGGTGGGGCAGGAGAGCGCGGATGAGTGGCGCAACCGCATGCGGTCTTCTTATAGTTTTGGATTTGCGACGGGGGAGCGCTTAAATCGCGGGGAACTCAATGGGCGGGTGTTGAAGTCTAAGGAGGAGAGGGGACAGGTTTTTGTTTGGGCTTATGATCTGTCTGTGGTGGTGGCACCCGATCCTGGAAAAGACCGTCCCACTTATGTGACGCAGCCCGATGAAACGGGTCATTTTGTATTGCCGCGTTTGGGTTCTGGGAATTATCGGATATTTGCTTTTGGCGATCAGAATAATGATCGCGCGTATTCATCTGGCGACTTGTTGGCACTTCCGCCCGGCGATGTGGTGCTTTCCGATGAGGGACGCGTTCGCCTGGGCGATCTCAAACTCGCGGTGCGCGATACATCAGCACCTGCGCTCGTTGCCGCACGCACTCCCGATCAACAGCATGTTTTGATGCGTTTTGATGAACCAGTGCGCGTTTCAGGCGTTGAAATAACCGACCTGTCGGTGTTGGAGATATATCAAGATCCCGCTGACTCGAGTGGGGTGGGGTTGATTACTGAACTGCAAACGCAGGGTGCGGAATACAGGGTGCGGGTTGATGTCGCAGATCGGTGGGGGAATCGCGATACCACAGATGTAACGGTGCGAGGCGATGGTACGCGAGATCGACGCGCGCCAGAGGTGCTGGCACGCGTACCGGCGGAGAATGCCGAGAATGTTTTGCCAACGACTGTGATTCGCATGTTGTTTTCCGATGCGATGCGCGTAGATGCCGTGTCTGACTTCTGGATAGCATCTGATTCGACGGTTGTTCCGCAAGGGGATTTTGAATGGGTTGCGCCCAATCATCTCGTGTTTGTACCGGATAGTCTCTGGACGAATGGCGAGACGATTCGGCTTATTGGAAAGCACGAGAGGTTCTTGGATATTGGCGGCAATGTTCTTTCTGAACCGATTTCGTTTGTTTTTTCTGTGATGGACACCGCGGCTCTGGGGCGCGTTTCCGGGACGACGTCTTCTTCTGATGTGGTGATATGGATGGAGGGGGTGACGCATGATTTTTTTCGGGAACAGGTTTTGCGGGATACGACGTTTAGTTTGACGAATTTGCTTCCGGGGACGTATCGCATTTCCGGTTTTTTAGATCGCGATGGCAATGGTCAGTGGATGTCTGGCCAGGTCCTTCCGTTTGTGCCTGCGGAGCCTTTGATCGCGCGTGCCGATACTGTGGAGGTGCGGACGCGATGGGAGATGGAGGTCGGAAAGTTGGAATCCAGGATCTGGTGGATGTTGCCACCTGATGAAAAGAGTCCGTGATGTTATTTTGGAAATATCGAGATCGGTTGCCTCAAGTGGGTGTTGTGATTGGTCTTCTGGTATTGATATGCGTGGTGTTGTTTTATCAGTTTACATATCGCACGCCTGAAGACGCAGAGCGAGAACGCGCCCGCATTATGTTGCAACGCATTGCGGCTCTACAACACGCATATCGCGCAGAATATGGCACTTATTTGCCTATTGATGAAGAAAATAATGGTGGTATTTTACAACTCAATAATGTACCCGGACGTTTTCGCTATCGGGTGACCGTTTTAGAGGATGATTTCAAGGCGTATGCAGAAGCGGATTTTGATCGAGACGGCAAAGCCGAGGTGTGGATGGTGGATGCAAGGCGATCAGAACCAGTACTCAAACATGAGGATTAATATTGTGAAAAAAATTTGCGTTTTTGGCCTTCTGCTCGCTCTGTGGGTTGGTGCAGAGGGGTATGTGATTCTTACAGAGACAAATTCGCGTGGGCGTATTGTGACAAATCGCTGGTCGCCTTCTCGGGCCGGTGCTGGTATTCCCTTTGTGGTCAATACCGGGAGTTTTCCCTTTCCCGAGACCGAGGTGGTGCGGATTGCACAGCAGGGGTTTAACGACTGGAGCGCGGTGCCGTCGGCATTTATTACCTTTGAATATGAAGGTACAGCACAGCTTGAAGTGTCGGGTAATGATAATCGCAATGTGATTTTTTACGATGCGACGGGAGAGGTTATTGGCGCACCCGAGGGTACGGGGGTCGTTGCATTTGCCCGGATCATCAATAACGACGATGGTTTGATTACGGATGTGGATATTGTTTTTAATGGGCGGGATCATCAGTTTTCGATTGAGGAGAATAATACGCCTGAGGATCTGTTTGATCTTCACGCTATAATGACGCATGAAATCGGTCATTTGTTGGGGCTGGATCATAGCCCCTGGGTGGGTGCCCCCGAACTGCGCGCGACAATGTTTCCCTTTGCTTCGTCCCAGGCACCGCGTGCAGAGCGTTCTCTGGAAGCCGATGACCGTGCAGGTATAACGGCGATATATCCGGTAGAAGGGCTGACCGGCGGTGTGCGTGGGCAGGTCTTGAGTGCCGATGGTCCCGCATTTGGCGTGCATGTGGTGGTCTATCAGGCGGGAACAGATTCCCTTATGTTTGTCGCGAGCGCTCTGTCGGGGGCGGCCGGTGAACAGAAGGGACCCAATGGCGATGGGCGTTATGAAATTCTCGGTTTGCCTCCGGGCGATTATCACGTTGCGATTGAGCGCCACCATCCTGCAATTTCTGCTGATAATTTTGGTGGTATTTTTCAGACGTTATATGAAGCAAGACTTGATAGAGAGTATTACAACAATGCGTTTGTGCGGGATAATGCCCAGATCATACGCGTCGAAATCGACCGCGTGATAGAAAATATCGATTTTGCGATTGGACCTTCTGCACCGGGCGCACCTTTTATTCGGGAGACTATTTTTCCAGCAAATACGCCCGATCCCAATGGTCCCTATCGCTTTTCGGCAAGGGTGACCGATAATACAGGGGTGGCTACTGTTGAATTGCGTTATCGGATCAATGGCGGGGGCGAGCAGGTGCTGCCAATGATCCCTACGGGGAACGATATTTTTGCCGCGGAACTCGACGGGCAAAGTGTGGGATCGAGGATTGAGTATCGGGTGATTGCGCGCGATGGCGATGGCAATGAGACGCCTTCGCCAGCATCTGATTTGCCCATGCTGCAATTCGATGTGATATCATTGTCTGGATCGCCCATACTTTTTGTTGCATTGCGAGATGTCGATGTGGTGGCTGTTATCGATATGGGTACGGGCGAAGAGGTGGCGCGCATTCCCACTGGCGTGGTGCCTTTGAGCGTTTTGATGACACCGGATCAGCGCTATTTGTTTGTCGCCAATACGGGGGGATCTGTCGGTACATCTGAGAATCGGGTCACAGTTATCGAGACTGCCACGCATCAGGTGGCGGCGAATATTAAAGTTGATACTGCGCCTTTGGATCTCGCTTTGAGCGCGAATGGGCAGTTGCTCTATGTCACCAATTCAGAATCTAAGAGTATTTCGGTTATAGATGTGGCGAGTTTGACTGTGCGTTCTCGCATTCGGGTGCCGATTAGCGGAGAACGCGGTCCTTATGGTGTGGCGATTCACCCGGATGGGAAGCGGCTTTATGTTACAGATATCAATGGCAATCAGGTACTGGTTGTCGATACCGCACGCAGGGCGACTATTGGTCGCATTGATGTGATTGAGGAACCCCGCTCACTGGTTATATCTGCGGATGGGAAGCGGTTGTATGTGTCGGGGGGGGACTTTGGTGACGTTGGCAGTGGCGGTATTGCGGTGATTGATACCGAGTCGGAGTCTGTGGTGACAACGATTCGGATGGATGCCGGGATATTTCGCCTCGCTTTATCGCCGGATGGTTCGCGGTTATACGGAACTGATCGCACGAATGCCCAATTAGTCGTCGTCGATGTGGCGCAAAATCGCGTTGTGAATACTGTAAAGGTTTTGCCCGAAGGTGAAGAGACGCGCTCTTTGTTTGTGTCGCGCGACGGATCGCAGGTGTATGTGGCGAATCAGAATTCGAATGAGCTGGTTATTTTTGATGCAGAGTCGTTTCAGATTCTGAGAACGCTGAATTTTGAGGATAGGCCGCGCGGTATGGCGGTGCGTTCTCAGCCTGCTGTGTTTCTTCCTTTGAAGGAGATAGCTGCTCAAGCGGATTTTGATGGCAGTGGAAAGATCGATTTTGGCGATTTTCTCCTGTTTGTTGCCGCGTTTAGTTCTGAGAGTCCCGATGCGCGTTTTGATTTGAATGGGGATGGCCAGGTCAATTTCGGCGATTTTATTTTCTTTACCAGTGTTTTCGGAAGAACAGCCTGATATGCGATGATTACTCGAAAAAAGCTCTGGGTTTCCAGAGCTTTTTTTCTTTTTGCGCTCAAATTGTAGTGTATATTGCAATGGCGTGTGATTGACGTACGCATGTGTGAAACTTCAATGTCGAGGCAGGGATGCCTCTCTTACCTGACAAGGAGGATGTGATGACATTTGGACAAGGGGACTATGTCTATACGGTGCAGGAAAATTGGTGGACGCTACCCGAAGGCTGGTCGTTTGGATGGGTACCGGCGGTGGCTGTTGATTCGCAGGATCGCGTTTATGTGTACAGTCGCAGCGAGCACCCGATGGTGGTATTTGATCGCGAGGGAAATTTTTTGTCTTCGTGGGGCGAAGATGTGTTGAAAGATGCGCATGGCATTTATATTGATGCGGAAGATCACGTCTATTGTGTGGAGCGCAATACGCATTGTTTGCGGAAGTTTAGTTGCGATGGCGAGTTGTTGATGACGGTGGGGACACCCGACCAGGAAGGCGCTGAGGGCGAGCCGTTTCGGTTGCCGACCGATGTGGCATTTGACTCCGAAGGGTTTATGTACGTGTCCGATGGGTATGGCAATGCGAGAATGCACAAGTTTACTCCCGATGGCGAGTTGATCAAGTCCTGGGGCGAACCGGGTACTGGTCCGGGGCAATTTGATCTGGTGCATTCTGTGCGGGTCGATAAGGATGACCGTTTGTGGGTGGCGGATCGGAGCAATAATCGCATTCAGTTTTTTGATACTGAGGGCAATTTTCAGGGCGAGTGGACGGGTTTGCACCATCCCGATACGGTTTATATTGATGACGAAGATGGCGTGGTTTATATCGCGGAATTGGACCAGCGGGTGAGTATCTGGACGGTTGATGGCGAGAAATTGTCCGAGTGGGGGCGCGGGGTTGAAAGCGATATTCCGGGTGAGTTCAAAAAGTGTCCGCACGGTATCTGGCTGGATTCACACGGCGATTTGTACGTGGGAGAAGTGCAGACAGATGGCCGGTTGCAAAAGTTTATCCGGCAAAGGTAAGACTGTGATGATTGAGGGTATTGTCACTTATGGTCGGATGATTAAATTCGGCCACAGTATTTTTGCCTTGCCATTCGCGCTTTCAGGCGCGGCGTTGGCGGCGGCTGGATACGGGATTTCGTCCGAACAGGTGTTCTGGATTGTGGTGGCGATGGTGGGCGCGAGAAGTGCTGCCATGGGTTTTAATCGGCTCGTGGATCGGAAGATGGATGCGGCCAATCTGCGCACGGCCAATCGCGAGTTGCCGCGGGGAGTTATTTCTGCAGGTGCTGTGAAGGTGTTTGTGTGCGTTTTTTCTGCGCTGCTCGTTTTTGCGGCTTATAATTTAAATTCACTGTGTTTGATGCTGTCGCCCGTGGCATTGGGCATTGTGTTTTTTTATTCTTATACGAAGCGTTTTACGTGGACTACGCAGCTTTTTCTCGGTTTGGCATTGTCTCTTGCGCCTGTGGGAGCGTGGATCGCTGTGACGGGACAATTGGATGCAAAGATTTTACTGCTCGGTGGCGCGGTGTTGATGTGGGTCGCGGGGTTTGACGTGATTTACGCCTGTCAGGATGCCGAGTTTGATCAACGGTTTGGTGTGTATTCGATTCCGCAGAAATTTGGGGTTGGTCCCGCATTGTGGATTGCGCGAATATTTCATGTGATTGCTTTTGGTTTGATGGTGTGCGTGGGGCAGGTGTTTGATCTGGGGATGATTTATGTGGCTGGCGTGGTGTGCGTGGGCGGCTTGCTGGTTTATGAGCACTATCTGGTGAGACATCGGGATTTGTCAAAGGCGGGTATGGCGTCTTTGACAATGAATGGTGTAGTTAGTGTGGTGTATTTTGCCGGGACACTGGCCGATTTGTTGTTGTAATCTTGGGGGCCTGTTTGCTATGAGACGTATTACGGTTGCAATTACCGGAGCAAGTGGGGCTATTTATGCGTTGCGCACGTTGCGCGCATTGCTGATGCGCGAGGTTGCGGTGGATGTGGTGATATCCGAATTTGGCTGGATGTTGCTTCGAGACGAGGCGGGCTTTGAGGGAAAACAGCGAGATTTTGGGAGATTCATTCGGGAACTTTACGGTGTTTCGGTAGATAATATGGCGCTGCATCCACTTAAGAATCTCGCTGCAACGCTGGCGAGTGGTTCGGCGCGATCAGACGGCATGGTGGTGGTGCCGTGTTCGATGAAAACACTGGCGAGTATAGCACATGGGTTGTCGCGCAATTTGATTGAGCGCGCCGCTGATGTCGCTTTGAAAGAGCACCGCAAGCTCATCATTGTGCCGCGGGAGACGCCGATGAATTTGATTCAATTGCGCAATATGGTGGCGGTGGCCGAAGCGGGTGCTGTTGTGGTGCCGGCGATGCCAGCATTTTATCAGAAGCCGGAGACGTTTGATGATTTGGCAGATTTCGTGGTTGGCCGAATTTTGAGTTTATTGGGCATTGAGCACGATTTGTATCCGGCGTGGGAAGGGGGCTAAAAGCCGACTGCTGATTGCTGGTAGGTTTTTTCTGTGAAGTGTGCCCAGCCTTTCCAGCGATCAATACCCGTCAGGCGCAGGTCAATTTCGTCGCCGACTTCTACGGGATAACCCGGATAGATGACTGTTTTGAAGGGATGGTTGAGGAGTTCGACGAGGACGCCGCGCATTTTGAGGTGGAGGACAACGGCGCGAAATTCACGACCAATTTGATTTTCCCACGATTGTAACATTAAGTTGCGGGTATGGCGGTGTACCAGGTCGTCGATGAGGTCCTGCGTTTCCCACATGCGGTAGCGCAGGGTGTTGAGGTCGTCAACTGTGTAGAGGGATTGGTCGGTTTTAAGGTAGTGATCGATCTGGCGTTGCATTACGAGGTCTGTGTATCTGGTTGTGGGTTGGGTGATGGGACAATAATGCGAGATGCCATAGCCGTGATGTGTTTCTGGTGTTGTACTGAGGCCGGTGTTCGGGGTTTGGCGGTGAAGTTCGTGGCGGCGCACGATGGGGTGAGAGATTTGTACGATAGACTCGGTATTTTCAATGGGATCGCGTGTTTCGTAAATTGCGGGAATCCCTTTATTTTCGCACCACCGACCAACGGCTATGCCAGCGAGCAGAGATAGTTCACGGGCAATGTGATGGGCGTGATTTGGAGGTGATTGTTCCTCGAGGTCGTGAATGGCTGTTTGCCTCTTTTTGAGGAGGCGTGCGGATAATTGCGAGAAGAATTGTATGGCGCGGTGCTGCGGGTGAGCGGGGTCATTCAGTGCATGGTCAATGTTTTCAGGTGAAAGATCCGCTTTATTGATTGCGGCCGTTTGCGCAATGCAAAAATCTTTGATGTGGCTATCCCTATTCACGCGCCAGAAGATGCTGAGTGCTGGATGCGCTTTGTCGCTCTGGAATTGGCCCAGGTCGTGTGAAAAGCGCGTGGGTAGCATGGGAATGGGTTGATCGGGAAAGGGTATGTGCGCCATGCGCTCGGCAGCGTCGCGGTCGATGTGCGAATTTTTGGGGATGAGTGCGCCGATATCTGGTATGTGTACGCCAAACTCTGCGCCTCCAAAGAACCGGCGGCGATACGAGAGGGCGATGTTTGGATGATCGGGCGGGTGTATCACAAAGACGGGTTGTTTTTTCAGGTTGCCACAAGTGGGCACAAGTGTTTCTGCCTGGCGGATGACGAGGTCTAAAAATGAAGTTGGAACTTCGGCGCGGAGCAAGTCGAGGTTTTGATTGCGTTTCCAGACCTTTTTTTTGATGAGTAGTTCGACTGCGGATTTTTGGCGGTTTTTTTTGGTTTTGCAAATTTCAGAGATCAATGCCTGAGCGTGAGTCGCGTGTTGGGATTCGCTGCCCCACAATGCGTATTGTCGAATCTGTTCCAGATAGGTTTGCTGGCGTTGGGTCAGTGTGTGTTCTGCAATGGATTCGGTATTATTCGCCATGACATGGATAAATTCTTCGCGTTCTTCATCCCGATCTTTTTTGCGGCTGATGTGTTGACGGCGGAAGTATGCCTGATCAACCGTATAGGGCGAATACGAGTTGGAAGATAGAGGTTGAAAATAAGGACAGGCGCCGTGCAGGTGAAGATAGAGGGCGATCCATTGTGTCGCATCGATTTCTGTATCGTAGAAGAGGTCGGCGATTTCTGAAAGTGGAAGCGGGGTCGCAGCTTCAACGGCGATTTCCCATACGTCTTCGAGGTCTATTTCCCGGCTCAAAGCGCGGACGGTCATTGCATAAGTTTTGAGTGGGACATCGCGCGATGAGGTGCCGGTGAGATAGACGAGGTTGGGGTGGTGAAAGCGGAGGCGTCGGCCATCTTCTGATAAGACTGCGATTTCGGAAATTTTGCGGGGCAAAACAGCCTGGCATGTTCCTATGAGCAGGCGTTTTCGAAAGCGAAACAGGACAATTTCATCCTGGACAGGTGTGTCGGGCAGTCTGCCTTTTGTATGAGGCGCATCCTGGGAACTCGGTATTCCATCTTCATCCAGATGGCCCGTGTAGCGCTCGTCGGGTTGGTTTTTGTGTTCATTTCGGATGATCAGACCGTAGATGCGTTTGACCAGGCTGGCGTAGAAGTAGAGATAGCGGTTGGAGATTGTGACTTCGCGTTTGGATTTTTGCATGGTTTTGCCTCGTCTCTATTGCCCATGAGTAAAGCCCCGGTGCAGGACCGGGGCTTTTATGGTTTCAGACGATGCTGGATGCTTAACGGTTTCGGTAAGCATCGACAAATCTCAAGAAATCGCCAAATCCAACGTTGCCATCGCCGTCTAAGTCGTATTTGGTTTCGTTGGTACCGAATGCCTGGGCAAATTCGAGAAAGTCGGTAAAGTCGAGTTTGCCGTCGGCATTAAAGTCAACTTTGGCGAGTTCGAGGGGTGATAGTGGTGATGGTCTGAGAATGGGTATGTGAGACGTATTGGATGAAAAGATGCTTGAGACAACATCTTGCGATACGTCAAACCACTGGTTGAGCACTGAGGCATAGACATGGCGGAAATCGTGATCGTAGTAAAAGTCACCGCGCCTGTCAACCTGCCCAAAGTTGGGGGATGGACCTGCAATGCCCGCCTGAACCGATGGGCCAAAGAAGAACATGGGCGCTGATGTGCCGTGATCGGTACCTGCGCTGCCGTTTTCTTTGGTTCGACGACCAAATTCCGAAATGCTCATGCCGAGCACGCGGTCTTGTAACTGATGTTGCCGCAGGTCTTGAACAAAAGACGTGACTGCGTCGTTGAGATATCCCATCAGGGTGTTGTGGCGGTTGAGCTGATTGGAATGTGTGTCGTATCCGCCCTGTGAGACCAGGTACACTTTGGATTTCAAGCCGCCTGCGATCAACCGCGCGACCAGACTGAGCTGGTTGGCGAGCGAATTCCCGGTGGGGTATTCAACCCTGTTCGCGCCTTTATTTGCGGCATCTCTGACCTGTGAGGAATATTGCAGGGATTCAAAGTTGATGCGGCGGATAAAGTCGAGTTCATATCCTGCCGGTGTGGGAATTTTACCATCTTCGATAATTTTGTTGCCCTGCTCCACGAGATTGACAAATTGCCTGGGGTTGCGCAGGGCAATGCCCATGGCACCGTTTTTGCCCAATAAGGCAAGAGAAAGCACGGGACCGATGTCAACGGCAAGAGGATGTTCTGGCAAGGTGTCCGGGAAGCCCGGAGTCTGGGATTCAAAATAGCGCCCCAGCCAACCGTGGTTCAAAAATTCATTGGAATTCGATGCGGTCAACCAGATGTCGGTTGACCGGAAGTGTGATCGGTTGGGATTGGGATAACCCACCCCCTGCATGATCATCATTTGACCTTCGTCATAGAGTTCTTTGAATCCGGTGAGTCGAGGATGCAGGCCCTGTGCTGGGGTGAGTCTGAGGGCTTCTGATTTTTTGATGTGGATTTTGGGACGCGCCTGATAATAGGCATCGTTTTCAAAATTGACCAGGGTGTTGAGGCCGTCATTACCACCATTGAGGCGAATGATAACGAGCACGCGGTCGGTCTCGCTGAGGGCTGCTGCGGCCAGGGGACCAACGGCTTCGGCGCGCCCATAAGCCCGCGTCATAAAACCACCGAGCGCAAATCCGGCACCACCTCGAGTCGCATTTTTCATAAAGTCGCGTCTGTTCATAACGAGCTCCTTCTGGAGGCTAACAGGCAGGCCTCAAGTCTAATTCAGTTGATAGTCGGGCAATTCAAAGATGAGTTTGAGAATATTCTTGATGCGTCGGGGTGCTGCAATCGCGTCGGGATTCCAGTCATAGACATCGGCGCCTTCGAGGAGTGTCTCCAAAAACATTTCGAGGCGATATTCGTCAACCGGAAAAGCCGTCAGACACTCTCCCATGTCGCGAACGAGTTTTTCCGCGTCATAGGGTTCGGGAAATGCCTTGACGAATCCCACGGTATCCGGGTTGATGATGGTGTAACGATTGGGATTGCGCGGTCTGGCATCGACCATTTCGTCGGTCATTTTGTGGCGTTCGGGCAGTGTTGACGTACTGATCCACAGTCGATATCCCGGCCACCCGGCTACATTGGGGGGATCGAGCAGTTTTTGACCGAGCACCTGAGCGATGTAAACGAGGTACTCGGAACTGATGCTCCTGCCTGTGCCAGCTTTGAAACCGAGACTGCGCGCTGTGCCAGCGACGAGTTCGACGGGGCTTTTGATTTTGGCACCGATGATGGCTGGATCGAAGAAGTGCTGGCTCAAGAGCAATGTCTTCAAAACCGGTTTGATTTCGTAGTTGTTGTCGCGCATGATTTGCGCGAGTTCCGAGACGACGTTTTTGTCTGGATGCTCATAGACAAATTCGCGATAGAGTTTGCCGCATATAAATTCGGCTGTGACTTCTTGCTGGAAGATGATATCGATAATGTCTTGCTCATTGAAGTTGCCGGTTTGTCCAAGGAATGTCTTCTGGCCTTTGTCGAATCGGTTCTCTCTAAAAGTGGGTTGCCTGCCTACGACAATCCACCCCGTGAGTGCGCGAGCCGCTTCTCCGATGTCGTGTTCTGTGTAGGTACTGCCCTCGCCCATGGTGAACAATTCCATGAGTTCTCGGGCGTAATTTTCATTGGGTCTTCCCACTCTGTTGGAGTTGCTGTCGAGGTAGTAGATCATGGCTGGATCGCGCGTGACGCCCTCGACGATTGTTTTGAAGTTGCCGACGGCGTGTTTGCGAAACAGGAAATTCTGGAGATACATCCACTGTGGACGTCTGACATCTTTTGCCTGGGTGGCAAAGTGATCGTGCCAGAAGAGCACCATGCGCTCTTGAATTGAGAACCCCTGGTTGACGATGAGTGCCATCCACCAGGCGCGGGTCTCGTCAACGCGCGCGCGCTCGATTTTGCGCTGGTCTTGATTGGGTTTTTGAAATGGATCCTGATAAACCCACTGAGCGGGTGGATTCGGTGGCAAAAAAGGCATTTCCAGAAGGCGATCTACAACGGCTTCTGGTGTGCTTTGCACAGCTTCTGAAATTTCTTTTGGCGTTGGGCCAATCAGGGTGCGCCGCAAGAGGTGTGCGGCCCGGTGCTCGTCCCACGGCTGTTCTGCCGAGGGGATATACGGTTCGAGTCCCGTGGATGCATACGCAAGTTTGGGCGCAACAGGAAAATGTTCGCGATTGGACACGGATACTCCTCCTCTTGTTCAAGATTTTCGGGAAAGCGCAGATATGTGGTCAATATGACAAATTTGTGCTATTAGAGCAAGTTAATATTTTGGACATACAAATATTTGCTATTGGATATTAAATACAGGTATAAGTTATGATGATAAATTTGTGCTATTAGAGCAAGTTAATATTTGTAAATATTTGTAAATACAAAGCCTCAGGGAGAATATTTTGTGAGGGAATCGAGCAATGCGCGTTGCGCCGCCAAATTTCTCTCCGATGCCACGACAATGGTTTCCTGAATTTTGATACGGGCATGTTCTATTTGTTCTGCCTGTTCTTTTGAGATGCCCAGGGCGATATTGCGGCGAATTTCGCTTTGCAGGCTGTCGCGCAGGGTTTGCAGGCGGATGCGTTCTTCGCGCAGCGTCTTTTGGGCTTGCGAGACCTTCACCTTTTGACTTTCGAGAACGGGATTGGTTCCCGAACACGCAAAAATCAGGATAATGGCAAAAAATAAGAGAAAGCGAGGCATATTATTTTTGACTATTGAGATGGTGCTGGATGTGACGGCGGGCGCGGTAGGTTTTAACGCGGCTGATCCAGCTCTTTTTGGGATGTTGGTCTGGGTCGGTGTCAATTTCAACGGTGTCGCCCCAGGCGAGTTTGGAGAACGGATAAGCCCGCGCGCCGTTGATACGGCCTCCTTTGCATTGTAAGCCGAGGTCGGTATGCACGGCAAAGGCAAAATCGACGACGGTCGCATCTTCGGGCAATATAAAGGGATCCCCTCTGGGGGTGAGTGCGACAATTTCCCGGGTAAAGAGGATGCGCTTGAGTTCAGTCATCAGGTGATGGGAGGCATCGGCACGGTCGTACCAATCGACAAAATCGTGTAACCAGCGCGTGCGTCGCTCTTCGTGCTGTACGTCTCCGCGCAATGCGGCGATGCCAAATTCGCCCAGGCGATGCATTGCAGGGGTTTGAATGTGGATTTCGTAGCGTTGGTCCTTGTGGTGGACACTGGTATGCAGGGCCTGGTAGCCATTGCGTTTGGACAGGGCAATAAAGTCTTTGAAACGCTCCATAACGGGCAGGAAGTGCTCGTGCAGAATGCCCAGAGCCAAATAACACAGACGACGGCGCGAGACAATGACTTCGACTGCGTAGCGATCCTGTATTTGACTGAGGGGACGATGTTGCATTTTGCGGTAAATGCTACCCAAACTTTTCTGTTGCACGCGCACACTTGTCCGCACGCCGTTGGCGTTGAGCAAGTTGCGAATTGTGTCCTGGAATTTCACGAGGTGCCCGGTTGGTTCTGTTCTAAATGTCGTCTGTATCTGATTCGCGATACGCGGTTCAAGGCAGCAAAGACTGCGGTCTTCGAGTTCGCGGCGAATACGGGCCATGCCCAACAAGTGCGATAGGGGCGCGTATATATCAATGGTTTCTCGCGCAATGCGTTGTCGCCTGTCGATTTCTGAAATACCGTCGAGGCTGCGCATGTTATACATGCGGTCAGCTAATTTGAGAATGAGTACGCGAGGGTCTCTTCTGGCGTGGGTGAACAGATGTTGCAAGGTGGCAATGCGCCGCGCAGTGCGACCGGCTTTTGATCCTTCTACTTTTGTGACGCCACTGACGAGGGTGGCAATGTTTTTGCCAAAGGTGGGTTCAATGTCGTTAAGGGTCAGGGCAGAGTCTTCAACGGCGTCGTGCAATAGTGCCGCTGCCATCATTTCCGCGTCGCGTGCAAAGCCCAATTCAGAAGCCAGGATGAGTGCCACGCCGATGGGATGGGTAATATACGGTTGCCCGGCATCGCGGTCCTGGCCTTCGTGGCTGGCATTGGCGAAGTGGTATGCATGCCCGACGAGCGGATGATTGCGCTGGGGAATTTGTACCAGCAATTTCCGCAGAGGCTCGCGTATGGAAGTCAGGTGTTTGGTATTCACGACGCGCTCGCTTTGTCGAACCAGCTTTTGATGGCTTGCAATAAATGGTCTGGCGCTCGAAACGCCCGATGTTGAACTGGCAATGCTTCGAGAAAAGCCCGTCCATAGAAGGTGGATAAAACCCGACTGTCGAAGACGATGACAATGCCTCTGTCGGATTTGTTGCGTATCAGGCGGCCAAAACCCTGGCGAAATTTGAGAATGGCTTCGGGGACTGAGTAGTGTAAAAAAGGATTTTTGCCCTGTTTTTCGAGTTCTTCCATGTGCGCTGCAACGAGGGGCTCAGATGGCACGGCAAAAGGCAGGCGAATAATGCCCAGGATTTCGAGGGC
Organism: Gemmatimonadota bacterium; assembly: GCA_026706845.1. Lineage (NCBI taxonomy): Bacteria > Pseudomonadati > Gemmatimonadota > Gemmatimonadota bacterium. The sequence goes on along the minus strand of JAPOXY010000082.1, from coordinate 42,114 downwards.
TTCGCCGGGGATATCTACCCCTTCCCAGAAACTGTCGGTGCCCAGGAGCATTGCGCGGCGGTGGGTCTTAAAGCGGTCGGTAATGCTGCCGCGCGCGCCGTCTATCCCCTGTCCCAGGAGCAGGATGCCGTCGGACGACAGATCGTTTTTGAGTGCGTCATAAGACTGGTTGAGCATGCTGTAGGACGTGAATAATGCCAGCGTGCCCCGTCCGACTTTGCGTGCGAGATGGCGCAACAAATCGTCAACGGCGCGTTGAAAATGAGGGGATTTGGGCGATGGCATAAATTGAGGTACGCAGACGAGGGCTTGTAAATTGTAGTCAAAGGGCGAACCCAGACAACTCGTTTGCACGCGCTCTTCGGGCATGGTGTCGAGCCCCATGCGCTGAAGAAAGTAGATGAGTTTGCCGCGAATACCCAGAGTGGCCGATGTGAAGACGATGGTACGCATTTTGTCGTAGAGTGCGTTGTGCAATACTTCGGCGACGTGCAGAGGCGCAGAAAACAGGCGCGTGTCACTGCTGTTTTCTCGGGTTGGCAATTCAACCCAGTAAACGCATTGTTCATCTTCGGGATGGGTCAAGTGGTTGAGGGCTGCGAGCAGGTCGCTGCATTCCTGTGCGCGCCCGTCGAGTTCGTTGACGAGTTCGTCCTGGTTGGGAAAGGTGTCGTCGGGCAAGTCTTTGAGCCAATCGCACAGATTTTTTAAGTTGTTGTTGAGTTCTTTGATCGCTTCGGCAAAGTCCCCAAGACTTTCACCAACCGCTTCAAACGTATTTTCACCCGGGCGATAGCGCACTTTTGGCGTGTAGTAAAATTTGCGGCTGCCCTGTTTGCTGTACAGAAATTCCGTGAGGTCTTGAAAAAAGGTCTGCGCTTTGAGATAGATGTCTTCGGCGGCGTTCACTGCCCGCCCAATGCCTTTGTCAAAGGTGGCGAAGATATTGTCTTTGAGATCGGCTATACCGATCCAGTGACGCAATGCGGGCAGGGTGCCGGTGCTCTGAAAACCCGGACTGCGCAGTTGATCGGAAAAATTTTTGATTTGCCATATATTGAGTTCGCACCCCAAATATTGTGCGGCAATTTTTTCGATGTTGTGGGCTTCGTCCAGGATGAGGTCTTCATATTCGCCCAGCACGGCATTTTCCGAGACGATGTCGGAAAAGAGCAGGGAGTGATTGATAACTACGATATGTGCTTTTTGGGCAGAACGGCGCACGGCGTTGGCAAAGCACTGTCCGTTGGTGCGGCACTTTTGCGAGCGGCAATACCCCGAGTCGGAACACACTTTTGACCAGAGACCAGCATAGCGACGCATATCAAAGCCGTTGTTTTCCGAAATGTCACCGGTTTGCGTTTGTTCTGCCCATATAACGAGGGGTAAAGCGCCTTCGCGCTCGTCTTCGGTAAAGAAGGTTTCGATATTGGCGAGTGCGGCATGCCACCGATTGAGGCATATATAGTTGCTGCGACCTTTGAGCAGGACATAGCTGAAGGGTACATTCAGGATGCGTTCGAGGTGGGGCAGGTCTTTGAAGAACAATTGTTCCTGAAGATTTTTGGTATTGGTGGAAACAATGACGCGGCGGTCATTTTGTACGGCGTGGTGAATGGCCGGGGTGAGATAGGCCATGGATTTGCCCACGCCTGTGCCGGCTTCGGCGACGAGGAGATGGTTGTTGTTGAAGGCATCGGCAATGGCGCGTACCATTTCGATCTGTTCGGTACGCACTTCATATCCTTCGGTTTGACGGTCAAATGTGCCGCCGGATTCAAACAGGGTGCAGAGCATGTCGATGTCGAGGGGTTCTTCACTGGCCTCTGTTTCCGCTCGGAGTTCTTCGCCACCCACATTGGATAGAGGAAGGCCATCTGCTCCTCCACCGCGAATGCGGTTCATAAATTCGCTTTTGACCGCTTCATTGCCCAGATCGACAAAGATGTTGAGCAAGGGGCTATTTGTGCCTTGCAAAAGCCGCAGTATGTTTTGTTTTGTTTGCAATGATGTTTCGCGCAAGACCTCGATGACGCCCGGGTATATGCCTGCGAGTTGCTCGGCATCGCAAAGTGCTTTGTGTGCTGCTGAGGATGCGACTTCAAAGTAGTCCGCGAGCGTATTCGCCCGATGATCGGATAAATTGGGCAGGGCAATCCGCGCGAGATCGCGCACGCTGTGTATGTTGTTGCCAAAGGGCAGGCCAGAGGCTTCAGATAAAAAGCGGGTTTCAAATCGGCCCTGGTGTACGATGAGGGGCTGGTCGCCGGCAAAGGTCATAAAGTTTTCGATTGCCGCGTTGATGCGGGGTGCGTTTCTCACGTCTTTGAATGCGATGCCCGTCAGGCGCGTTGTTTCTTCGGGTACACCCATTTGGGGGCGCACATAAGTCTGAAAGCGATCGACTATTTCGCCATCTTTGACTTTGACAGCACCGATTTCGATTATTTCGGCTTCTTTCGGGTTCAGACCCGTGGTTTCGAGGTCGAGGGTTATGTAGGTGTGGAGAATGGACATGGAGGATGAAAAAATCCTGGATGCTTTAAGTTGACTCTTTGGGTTCTGTGCAGTATCATAAATGCCGACCGGTTTTGATTTTCCGATCGGCTCTTGCAGGCGGCGATTTATGAATTATACATTACAAAGCCCTGAATTTCAAGGGTTATTGCGGAGGTGAGATGAAGGCGTCTGTTTATCTGGGTCCCGAGCGGGTTGAATTGCGCGATATTGCGGAACCCAAACCAGGTGATGATGAGGTGCTCATCAAGGTGGCACGGGCGGGTTTGTGCGGTACGGATTTGCATGTTTATCAGGGGCATATGGATCAGCGGGTGCAAATTCCCCTGGTGATGGGGCACGAGATGTGCGGCGAAATTGTAGATGTTACAAAAGATGCCGGGTTCAAAGTGGGGGATCGCGTGGTGGTTGAACCCACAGTGGCATGTGGCGCATGTGCGGCTTGCCGACGGGGGCATCGTCATGTTTGTCAGAATCTGAATTTTTTAGGTATTGACTCTGCAGGGGCATTTCAGGCTTTTTGGAATGCACCTCTCGACCGCCTGCACCGCGTACCCGATGCACTGGACGACGATGCTGGCGCGCTTATTGAACCGCTTGCGGTCGCTGTCCACGATGTTCGGCGTGCAAAAGTGGAATTGGGTGATCGCGCGGTTGTGATTGGCGGTGGTCCGATTGGGATGCTGGTTGCAATGGCGGCGCGATTGGATGGGGCCGAGGTGGTGGTTTCCGAAGTGAATCCCTTTCGTTTGGCAAAGGCGAGGGCATTGGGCTTTGAGATTGTGAATCCATTGGAGACAGATCTTCTGGCATATACAGAAGATTGGACCGGGGGCGCAGGTGCGGATCTCGTGTTTGAAGTTAGCGGCAGTGCGCCCGGCGCAAAGGTTATGACTGAGTTGGCCCGGGTTCGCGGAACCATTGTGCTGGTTGGGGTACACGCTGAACCACCGCCTGTGGATTTGCAGCGATTTTTTTGGCGGGAATTGCATCTGGTGGGGTGTCGCGTGTACGAACCCATAGATTTTGAGCGGGCAATTCGATTGGCGGCGTCTGGCGCAGTTGATGTAAAAGCGCTGATTACAGATACGCTACCACTGGATGATGCGGCAAAAGGGTTTGAACAGATGGTGGCGGGTGGCGAAGTGATGAAGGTGCTTTTAGATTGTCAGGCGTAACAGGGGTTATTATGGGAATTTTGGATAAGTTTGATTTGAGCGGCAAGACTGCACTGGTGACGGGGTGTCGGCGCGGTATTGGGCGCGCTTTTGCCCAGGGGTTGGCCGAGGCAGGTGCCGATATTGTGGGGGTGAGTGCATCGCTGGCTTCGGGTAGTGAGGTGGAGGGGGATATTACCGGATTGGGTCGTAGTTTCCGCCCTTATGCGTGTGATTTTTCCGATCGAGATACTTTGCGAGCGTTTATAGCACAGGTGAAAGCAGATGTCGCTCAGGTCGATATATTGGTGAATAATGCGGGTACGATTTTGCGGGAACCAGCGGCGGATCATCCCGATGAATACTGGGATCGAGTGATTGAGGTAAATTTGAATGCCCAATTTGTTCTCGCACGCGAGTTTGGCAAGGAGATGGTGGCACGCGGAGGTGGCAAAATTGTTTTTACAGCGTCGTTGCTGAGTTTTCAAGGGGGTATTACTGTGCCGGGTTACGCCGCGGCCAAAGGGGGTATCGCGACTTTGACGATGGCGCTGTCAAATGAGTGGGCGAGCAAGGGAGTGAATGTCAATGCTATTGCGCCGGGTTATATTGCAACGGATAATACAGAAGCCCTGCGCAGTGATTCTGTCCGTTCCGAGCAAATTTTGACGCGCATTCCGCAGGGGCGATGGGGACAGCCGGATGATTTGAAAGGCGCATGTGTGTTTTTGTGTTCGGATGCGGCCAATTATGTCAATGGTGCGATTTTGACGGTAGATGGCGGATGGATGGGGCGGTGATTAAACAATATTTTTATCTGGAGGTCTGATATGGAATACAGGCCGTTTGGAAAGACGGGATTGGATGTTTCGGCGATTGGGTTTGGGTGCTGGGAACTCGGTGGGAATTATGGTTATTTTGAGGAAGGCGAAGTGATTGAGGGCATTCACAAGGCACTGGATTTGGGAATTAATTGCTTTGATACGGCCGAAGGCTATGGAAAGGGAAAATCAGAGGCTTTGCTCGCGCGCGGGCTTGGGAATCGACGCAAGGATGTGATTGTGGTGACAAAGGTCGGTATTGGATATACGGATTCGGGACGGGAAAAGGGGCGCGACAGTCGCAGGAAGCGGATTATGGCGTCGGTAGAGAATAGTTTGCGGTTTTTGAATACGGATTATGTCGATGTCTATTTGATTCACTGGCCCGATCGGCACACGCCTTTTGAAGAGCCTATGCAGGTGCTGGAAGATTTGATTCAGCAGGGTAAGGTGCGCTTTGGAGGGGTATCGAATTTCAAGGCAGAAGAGATCGATGCGTGCATGAAGACGCGGCGGGTGGATGTGGGGCAATACGGCTATCACATGTTTGATCGGCGTATGGAGAGGGATGTTTTTCCCTATTGCGAAGCGCACGGTATTGGGATGATGGGATATGGATCTCTGGCGCATGGGTTGCTCGCCGGGGCATTTGATGAGAATACGACATTCGACGCAGAAGATTGGCGGTCTAAGGGTGGGTTGTTTAATATGCCTTTGTTTACCGAAGAGAATTTCCCGCGCAATTTGAAGGTGGTGGAAGCGTTAAAACAGATGGCAGCAGACCTCGGCACAGAGGTGTATCACCTTGCGCTGGCGTGGGTGTTGTCCAATCCCGTAATCAGCACCGCACTGGTTGGCGTGCGTAAACCCGAGGAGGTGGTGTCGAATATGGGGGCATTGGAGGTGGCGTTATCCGAAGACGATAAGCGTGCTATTGATGCGATATTTGAGAGTTACGGGGTGGATACACGCCCGGATATTTGGGTGGAGTAGGCTAAAAGACACAAAAAATGAGGAATGGGTAATCTATACTTGACAAATCAAAGCATGCTGGACTATAATTAAGACATAGCCTTCGACCTATCTGCCTTCGTGGAGGCATTAGGTTTGAGATTATAACCATTTTCACAAAGGGAGAGAATTATGTCGCAAGCTGTAACAAAACGATGGAGCAAAGCCCAAATTGTAAGCGCGATCGCAGAAAGTACCGGTCTGAGCAAAAAAGATGTGGGTAGCGTTCTCGATGGGTTGGGCAGTGCCATTGAGAGCCATATCACAGCAGGTTCTGTCGGTGAATTTGTGTTGCCTGGTCTGCTCAAAATCAAAAGGGTCGAAAAACCGGCCCGCGCAGAACGAGAGGGCGTCAATCCCTTCACGGGCGAAAAAATAACAATTGCAGCCAAACCCGCTTCGCAGGGTGTAAGAATTTCAGCCCTCAAAAAACTGAAAGACATGGTTTAGCAATTGTCGCATTTAGGGAACCGTCGCAGAGCCCAGCCTTTTAAGGTTGGGCTTTTTTATGTTTACACTTTGGGTATGTTTTGCGGGACTGGACAAAATACCGCGAAATGATTACTTTCAAAGTTGCGACCAAAAAGCGATAATCCAATCGCCAAGGAGGCAATATGCGGCGGTATATTACGGGAGTATTTTTGATCGTATTTGGGGTGTTATCAGGCCTGGTCGATACAACTGAGGCCGTTGAGGTCGTTCTCAAATCGGGTCGCGTTGTGCGAGGCGAACTGATTCGGGAGACCGCGACTTCTATTACGCTTCAGCTTTCTTCCAGCCGGATCGAAATTTCCAAATTGAGTATCAAGACGATTGATGGACGTTCTCCTTTTGAACGGTACAGGTCTCGCACGGCAGTGTCTTCCGATAGTACGGGTAAAATGGAGGTGCAAATTCCCGCAGGCGATTTTCTCATGGGAGATACCCGAGATAAAAACGCGCCTGTACACAAGGTTTATCTCGATGCGTATTGGGTCGATACACGCGAAGTAACCAATGCTCAGTACCGCGAATTTGTGACGAGCACAGGGCATGCAACTCCCAGATATTGGGGCGAGACCAAATACAACGATCCCAACCAACCCGTTGTGGGTGTTTCGTGGCATGACGCCAATGCCTATTGTTCATGGAAGGGGAAACGACTGCCCACTGAAGCAGAGTGGGAACGCGCAGCACGGGGGGCAAAAAGCCGTCTTTATCCCTGGGGCGACCGTTTTGACGTCACGAGGACAAATACCCGGGAGACTCGGAACCGGCGTCCGCTGCCTGTGGGAACCTTCCCCGAAGGTGCTACCAGTGAAGGGTTACTCGATATGTCGGGCAATGTATGGGAGTGGTGCTGGGATTGGTTTGACGAAGGATATTATCGTGTCTCCCCGCTCCACAATCCCACGGGGCCAGAGGCGGGAAAAAAGCGCGTTATAAGGGGTGGGGGCTGGAGTGCCCCACATATCCACATGGCTCGACGGCGGGGTGAAAAGCCCGATAAAACCTATCCTTCTCTGGGTTTTCGATGTGCCAGATCGGATACTGAGGCACAGGCGAAACAGTGAGTTAAAATAAAAAAGCCGCTAAATCAGCGGCTTTTTTTATGAACTTTCACAAAACCATTACAGGTCGAGGTCGTCCAAACCCTCCAATTCATCCAATACCTCGTCTTCGCCTACTATGGTATCCGATTCTCGAATCACAACGAGAATGGAAGCCTGGGGCACAATGAGATATTTCTCCCCTTCAAAAGAGATCTCCATCGCGGCTTTTTGCAAAAATAAGGCAAAATCGCCTTCCTCAACTTGCAGGGGCAAATACCGCGGTTCTTTTGGAGAATTGCGCCAGGGTTCATCGTCTTCGGGCGTTTCTGGCAGGGGCAGACCTGGGCCTGTGGCCATAATGCGACCGCTCTGTACTTCTTCTTTTTCGACTACGGTTTGGGGCAAATAAAGCCCCACTTTGGTTCGTTCTTCCAAATCTTCCCGCTTGACCAAAACGCGGTCGCCGATAACGACGAGTTCTTTATTTCCTATTTGCATTGCATTTTCTCTCTCAATGAGTCCCAAACACATCCAAATAATTGTTTGTGAAACTTAAAAAATTGTATCGCAAGTGTCAACTGTTTAGGGGTAAAACTATTTTAATAATAAAATCTTGACAAATGGATGGATAAGGCATATTATCTTTCACCGCGTTGTGAATATTTTTGATTATGGAGCCGTTCCATGTTGTTTTTTGTGCCAACAATGCAAATGCCGATGCCCGTCTCTGTACGGGCTGCACGTGTTGTACATTCCCATTGTGAGCGGGAGCATGGATAGCGGATCATTTTAGTCGTTTGCATTAATAAAAAGCCGTTGGAATGTTCCGTTCCAGCGGCTTTTCATATTAAGAGGCGATACTTGGAACGGGTGATCGGACAGGAGCGAGCGGTTGGGTTTTTGGCCGAGTTGATTGAAAGAGATCGAGTCCCACACGCGCTTTTGTTTTTGGGTACTTCTGGCACGGGTGCAGTGGCTGCGGCATTGGATTTTGTGCAGGCATTGCATTGTCCGGGAGATGCTGCTGTGGCCTGTGGGCATTGTGCCGCATGCCACAAGGTGACAAGTCTCAATCATCCGGATAGTGCGTTGCTCTTTCCTTTTTCTCGGAGTGTGAAAGAGGAAGATAGACAAGGCGCATTGCACGAGGTGTGGGAATCGCCTTATCACTATTCATTGCCCGACGACAATGCAGCGATTGCCATTGATCGCGTTCGGGAGATGCAGCGGCAGTTTACGCATAGTGCTTTTGCAGGGGGATGGCGCACGACTCTTATTTTACACGCGGATCAAATGCGTGCAGAGGCGGCCAACGCTATGTTGAAAACTCTGGAGGAACCACCTGTTCGGTCGCTGATGATTTTGATTGCTTCCCATGGCGATGCGTTGTTGCCCACCATTGTGTCCCGGTGTCAGTTTGTGAAATTTCCCGCGCTTTCGGCTCAGGATATCAGTGCCGGGTTGGTGGCAAGGGGCGTTGATGAGACAACGGCAGATTTTATTGCACGCACATGTGGCGGCGACTTGCGCAGGGCATTGGATATGACCGATGGCCATGTCGCAGATAGGCAAGATCGATCTTTCAAGTTTTTGGAAGCGTTGTTGGGGGAGCAGGAGGAGCGCACGTTTGAAGCACTGGTAAAACTCGACCGACAAGAGGCGTTGGATATTTTGGCAGGTGCAGAAATCTGGCTCAGGGACGCGCTGTTGCTGCAATGTGGTCGGGGCGATTGTATAGCCAATGCCGCGCAGGAGGACAATGTCGGGCGATTGGCGGAGGTTTTTGATCTGGACCAACTCGCCGCAATTGTAAAAAAGATTGAGTCTTTGCGGGAGATGAATCAACGCAATGTGAATATGAATCTGGGCTTGATTTCGCTCTGGCGACAGATCAGGTCCCTTTGAGTGGGTGTAGAAAAATGGGCACATTTTATATTACAACACCGATTTATTACGTCAATGATGAGCCCCATATCGGGCATGCGTACACGACGATTATGGCCGATGTGCTGTCGCGTTTTCATCGCCTGGCTGGCGATGATGTGTTGTTTTTGACGGGTACGGATGAGCACGGGCAGAAAGTGGATGAGGCGGCGAAGGAACGCAATTTGTCGCCGCAGGCTCACGCCGATGAGATGGTGGTGCGATTTCAGGCGTTGTGGGAGGCCTTAAATATTTCTAACGACGATTTTATTCGCACAACCGAAGCGCGGCACAAGCGCGTTGTCTCCGAGATTTTGCAACGCATTTACGATGCGGGTGAGATTTATTCCGACAATTACGAAGGCTGGTATTGTATCCCGGACGAACGGTTCTGGACGGAAAAAGATCTGGTTGATGGGAATTGTCCGGATTGCGGGCGGCCTACAGAGAAGATTTCGGAGAAGAATTACTTTTTCAGGATGAGCAAATACCAGGACTGGCTCATTGAGTATATCGAGACACATCCCAATTTTATTCGACCGGAAAAGCGGCGCAACGAGATCCTCGGGTTTTTGCGCCAGCCGCTGGGCGATTTGTGTATTTCTCGTCCCAGAGCGCGTTTGGAATGGGGGATTCCGCTTCCTTTTGATGAAGATTATGTCTGTTATGTGTGGTTCGATGCGCTGATCAATTATATCACGGCACCGGGTTATATCGCCGATGATGCGCGTTTTGAGCACTGGTGGCAGGCGTCTTGTCATTTGATTGGCAAGGATATTTTGACCACGCACTGCGTCTATTGGCCCACGATGCTCAAGGCAATAGGTGTGCCATTGCCCAGAACGATTATGGGGCATGGTTTTTGGCTCGTGGATGAGACAAAGATGGGGAAGTCGCTGGGCAATGCGATTCGGCCTCTGGATCTGGCTGATAAATACGGGGTGGATGCGTTTCGGTATTTTCTGGTGCGCGATATGACGCTGGGGCAAGATAGCAATTTTAGCGAAGAGGCTTTTGTTCAGCGCTATAATACCGAGTTGGCCAATGAGTTGGGCAATTTGCTGAATCGCTCGGTGGTGATGGCTGCGCGATATTTGGATGGGGTTGTGCCTGCTGTTGATGGTCGTCATGCCGCACTCGACGCTTTGAAGGCGCAGACTGATGAGACGCTCGATGCGGTGGGCAAAGCTATTGATGCGATGAATCCCAATGCGGTGCTGGATGCGGTTTGGCGGTTGGTGCGGGAGGCCAATCGGTTTGTCGAGGTGCAGGCGCCGTGGCATTTGGTGAAGGATGTGAGCAAGAGGGCCGAGCTTGAGGTGACGATTTACGCGTTGCTGGAGACTCTGCGGCAATTGGCCGTTTTGCTGTTTCCGGTGATTCCGTCAAAGGCGTGTGAGATTTGGCGACAACTCGGTGCAAAGGGTTCGCCGGAAGATGTTCATTTGGATGATTTAAAAACATGGGGCGGTCTGGATGCCAATTTGAAGGTTGCACCTGGCGATCCGGTGTTCCCGCGTATTGAGGAGGTCAATGTGGCAGAGGAAAGACCAGAAGAAGAGTTGATTTCTTTTTCAGATTTTCAGAAGCTCAAATTGCGCGTGGCAAAAATTGAGGCAGCCGAGCGCGTGAAGGGGGCGGATCGCCTTTTGCAGTTGCAAATTAGTTTGGGCGATGAGCAGCGCCAGATCGTCGCCGGGATTGCCGAGTTTTACGAACCAGAGGCACTCGTTGGGCAGCAGATTGTGGTGGTTGCCAATCTGGAACCCGCGACTATTCGCGGTGTCGAATCCCAGGGTATGCTGCTGGCGGCTTCCGATGATCAGGGCCTCACACTCGTAACGCCGGATGGTGAGATTAGTGATGGGGCAGAGGTTAATTGAGAAGCAAATAGAGGTTAAAATTCGTCCATTGCGGCTCAGCGATGCAGCAGCAGTGCAGCGCTATGCCTCTGATGAACGCGTTGCGCGTACTACTACCATACCCCAACCATATCCGGAGAATGGCGGGGAAACATTCGTCAGAAGAAGCATTAGAGCACACAGAAATCGAGAGGGTTTCTCTTTCGCTATTGTTGCAGATGGCGATATGATTGGCGTGGTGGGACTCGGAGCAGTTGATTACGAAAAATGCAGCGTCCGGTGTGATTACGCAATCGCATCGTCGCACTGGGGCAGGGGAATCACGACCAGAGCGGTTGCTCTTGCGCTACACTACGCGTTTTGTGAACTCGGCATGGAGATGGTTCATTCGGCTTGTCTGAAGTGCAACCCGACTTCCGCTCGTGTTCTGGAGAAGAATGGGTTTCAGGAGACGGAAGGGTTTCTATACAATAGTTCCAAGTTCGAGAACGAACCCGCACGGCGGTTTCAACTGACCCGACAGGCGTGGAGAAAATAGAATGTCTGATCAAGAATCGGTACGTGAAACATTGGTTGAGATGAGCGTTACGTATAGCATTGAAGTCAATGGGCGGTTTGTTATCATTGAAGATGTTCCTGCTCGGGTCAATGTTGAGACGGGGGAAAGGTTCTTTTCTCCAGAGACTGTCGAATGTTTGCAACAGGCGGTTTGGGAACGATGTCAACCCATTCGCACTATTGAAACACCTGTGTATGATTACGCTGCATTAACCTGAATATAGCCGACGGTTTTGTTTTTCAGGATTTCAACATGCTTGTCGATTCACACGCTCATTTGATGTTTCCACAATTCAGGAAGGATTTGGACGATTTGCTCGCCCGGGCGAGGACTGCGGGGGTGGGGCAGATTGTGAATGTGGGTACAAATTTGGAGACGAGTCGTGCAGCTATTGCCCTTGCTGAGGCGCAGGACGATGTGTTTGCTTCGGCGGGGTTTCATCCGTCGGATTCTGCAAAGGCGGATGAAGCGGCTTTAAAAAAGTTGCCCGCGCTTTTGGAGCATCACAGGGTTGTTGCGGTTGGCGAGACGGGGTTGGATTTTTATCGCGATTACGCGCCGCGCGAGGTTCAGGAACGGGCGTTTCGGGCACATATTCGTCTGGCGAGAGAGATGGGCCTGCCGCTGATTATTCACAGTCGGGGTGCTGAAACGCGGGTGTTAGATGTGTTGGAGGAAGAGGGTGGATCGGAGGTGGGCGGTGTGATGCATTGTTTTGGCGGGGATGTCGAAGGAGCCAAGCGCGCGGTGGATCTCAATTTTTATCTGGGGTTTGGCGGTATTGTTACTTTCAAAAATTCGGGTGCGTTGGAGGTTGCATTAGATGTGCCCGCTGAGCGGTTGCTTTTGGAGACGGATTGTCCGTTTCTGGCACCGGCGCCAAAACGCGGCAAGCGCAATGAGCCAGCTTATGTGCGCTATGTCGCCGAGTATCTGGCTGATGCAGGATGCGGGGATACTGAAGATGTTTGTCGGCAGACGACGCAAAATGCTCAGGCTTTGTTTGGATTGGGATCAACGTGAAAACGAAGACGCGGCTGGGCCAGCATTTTCTCACGGATGGTGCATCTATCGCGCGAATCGTAGAGGCTGCGCAGGTTGAGAAAGAGGATCTGGTCGTAGAAATTGGTCCTGGACGAGGTGCTTTGACGGGCCTTTTGGTTGGGCGGGCAGGGCAGGTGGTCGCTATTGAGATTGATGGGGCGTTGTGTGATCTGCTTTCGGATCGATTTGGTTCGCGGTTAAAAATTGTATCAGACGATGTGCGGCAGGTCAATTTGCCCGCGCTTGTTGAAACGTCAAAAAGTGAAAAGGCGATTTTGGTGGGCAATCTGCCCTATCATATTACGGGCGCGCTTATCAGGCAAATTACAGATGCTCGAAGGGTTTGGAAACGCGCTGTGATTACAGTGCAGCGCGAGGTGGGACAACGCATGATCGCGCCGCCGGGCAGCAAAATATATGGCGTGTTGTCGGTTGTTACACAGGTGCGGTGTGTCGCAAAACGGTTGTTTGATCTGCCTCCCGCGCATTTTTATCCGCGACCCAAAGTGCATTCTTCTGTGTTGATGCTGGATTTTGAAGCAAATTCTGCTTATGATATTGCAGATGAAAGGCGTTTGTTTGGCGTGGTGCGCGCCGCATTTCAGCAGCGGAGAAAGATGGTGCGCAATGCGTTGGCTGGTGTGGTAGATGATGAGATTTTGATGGAAGCGAATATCGATGGTCGCGCGCGTCCCGAAACCATATCGATAGATGGATTTGAACGGATTTGTCGCGCATTGGCTGTGAGATAGTTTTATAGAAAGGGATTTCTTATGCCCATTCCAAAGTCGTATAAGATCTGGTTTAATGGGAATTTTGTGGATTGGGACGATGCCAAAATTCACGTGTTGTCCCATGTGGTGCATTACGGTTCGAGTGTTTTTGAGGGGATGCGATGTTATCATACCGAAAGAGGACCGGCCTGTTTCAGGCTTCGAGATCATGTGCAAAGGATTTACGATTCGGCCAAAATTTATCGCATGGAAATTCCCTATACACAAAATGAACTGGAAGCGGCTATTTTGGAGACGATTCGCATTAATAACTTGCAATCGTGTTATGTCAGGCCCGTGGTTTTTCGGGGATATGGAGGCGTTGGCGAGTTGGCCGTCAATCCGATGCCATGCCCGATTGACGTGGTGATCGCGGTGTGGGAATGGGGCGAGTACCTGGGGCCAGAAGCGCTGGAAAAAGGCGTGTCGGTTCGATTTGCGTCGTGGAATCGCCTGGCGCCCAATACCATGCCTTCGCTGGCCAAGGTGGCGGCAAATTATATGAATGCACAGCTGATTAAAATGGAGGCGATGGCCGATGGCTATGCCGAGGGTATTGCCCTGGATACACAGGGTTATGTGAGCGAAGGCAGCGGTGAGAATATTTTTATGGCGAAGAATGGGCAGATTTACACGCCTTCTACTGAGTCGTCTATTTTGCCCGGTATTACGCGACATTCGGTTATTACGCTGGCCCGAGAATTGGGCTATTCCGTGACCACGCGACCAATTCCACGCGAGTCCCTGTACATAGCCGATGAGGTGTTCTTTACGGGTAGCGCGGCAGAGATAACGCCTATTACGACTATTGACCACATCAAAATTGGCTGTGGTTCTCGGGGAGAAATCACCAAGAAACTACAGGATGCCTTTTTTGCTGTTGTGGAAGGTCGTGCGGAAGATAAGCGCGGCTGGTTGACGTATGTTTGATGAGGTAAAAAAAAAGCTGATTGCTATGATAAATAAAAGAATTACTGTTATTGGTGCAGGCAATATGGGGGGCGCGCTGATGGCCGGTTGGATTCGGTCGGGAGAGATCGCGCCTGAAAATATCACGGCGGTGGATCTGGTTGCTGAGGTGTTGGATCAGAGAAAGCGCGAGTTGGGTGTTCACATTGCTGCGGATGCGCGCGAAGTGGTGGGCCATCAGGATATTGTGGTTCTGGGTGTGAAGCCCCAGTTCTGGAAGCAGACCGTTGAGGGCTTTCGGGATTTGTTGCACTGTGATCAGGTGATTATTTCCTTTATGGCGGGTGTGCGTATTGCGGCATTGGAAGCAGAATTGGGTTCGCTGCCCGTTATTCGCGCGATGCCCAATGTTCTGGCGCAGGTCGGTGCGGCGGGTTCGGGAATATGTGCTGGCGCACATGTGGGTGAGGATCATCTGAGTCTGGCGCTGTCTCTGTTCAATGCGGTTGGTGCAGCGGTCGTTGTTTCAGAATCACAGATGGATGCGGTGACTGGACTCGCGGGTAGTGGACCTGCCTATGTGTACGCGGTAATTGACGCGCTGGCAGATGGCGGGGTGCGGTCTGGTTTGTCAAAAGATATGGCGTTGACACTGGCGACACAGACTGTGCTGGGAGCTGCGCGCAGGGTTGCCGAGAGCGGCGATCATCCGGCAATTTTGAAAGATCAGGTGACGTCGGCGGGCGGAACGACGATTGCGGGTTTGCACGCGCTGGAACAGGGCGGTTTGCGCGCTGCTTTGATGGATGCTGTTTTGGCTGCTACAGAGCGGTCGAGCGCATTGGGAGAATGAGATGATTGCGGTTGTCGATTACGGGATGGGGAATTTGCGAAGTGTTCAAAAGGCGTTTGAACACGTTGGGGCAAAGGCTGTTATTGTCGATAGCCCCGGGGATATCGATGCCGCCGAGCGCGTTGTGCTTCCCGGCGTTGGAGCATTTGGCGATGCGATGAACAATCTGAAAACAGCGGGATTGATTGCGCCCATTGTAAGAGCTATTTCAGAAGGCCGACCTTTTTTGGGTATTTGTTTGGGGTTGCAATTGATGTTTGCCGAGAGTGAAGAAATGGGGCAGCACAGGGGGTTGGACATTTTGTCGGGGAAAGTGAAGCGTTTTCCCGAAGGGCAGCGCGTTCCGCAAATTGGGTGGAATGAGGTGCGAATTCAGCGCGAGACAGCACTTTTAGATGGCGTGCCCGACAGGTCTTATTTTTATTTTGTCCATTCTTTTTTTGTGGCGTCTGAGCGCGATGAAGATGTGGTCGGGGTGACGGATTACGGGATTGATTATGCGTCGATTGCCGGAAATGGTCGGGCTTTTGGCGTGCAGTTTCACCCCGAGAAAAGTCAGGATGCGGGCTTGAAAATTTTGAAGAATTTTGCGGAGAGGGTGTAGGATGCTGGCCAGGCGAATTATTCCGTGTTTGGATGTGAAAAACGGTCGCAATGTGCGCGGGGTTAAGTTTTCAGCCGATAAAGACGCTGGCGACCCCATTGAACTCGCGAAACGCTATGATGCAGAAGGTGCCGATGAACTGGTGTTTTACGATATTACGGCGTCGGCGGAGAAGCGCGATATTGTCGGCAAACTCGTGCGGCGCGTGTCCGAAGAAGTGTTTATTCCCTTTACGGTTGGCGGAGGCGTTCGCACGTATCAGGACATTCGCACAATTATCGAAGGGGGCGCAGAAAAAGCGTCGATCAATTCGGCAGCTATACACACGCCTGAAATTATTACGCAGGGGGCTGAAAGTTTTGGATCGCAGGCAATTGTGGGGTCAATTGACGCAATTCGGCAGCCGAATCCCGATCAAACCGAGGATGTGCGATGGGAAGTGGTTATCAATGGCGGGCGCACATATACGGGACGAGATGCCCTCGAATGGGCTGAGGAACTGGTGGACCGCGGCGCGGGAGAACTGGTTTTGAATAGCATTGATGCAGACGGTACAAAAGATGGATACGATATTGAATTGAACCGCATGGTTGCCGAGCGCGTGGATGTGCCGATTGTAGCGTCTGGAGGGGCAGGGGGACCAGAGGATATGTACGCGGTGTTGTCCGAAGGGAAGGCGAGCGCGGCACTGGCGGCGTCGATTTTTCACTACAATCAATACAGTATTGCGGAAGTCAAAACCTATCTCGCAGAACGCGGGGTGCCAGTGCGTCCCAAAATCGAAATTGATTTGACATGAGTGGGATGAATAAACGAATAGACCGCAAAGTTTTGTTTGCCGATGTGCGGCGGGTGGTGGTAAAATTGGGCACGCGGGTGGTGACGGCACATGGCAACACATTGAATCTCGCGGTGATTGACCGCCTGGCTGCCGATGTGGCATATTTGAGAGATCGCGGTTTACAGGTGGCGATTGTGACATCCGGAGCCGTTGGCGCCGGTATGGGGCAATTGGGATTGAATAATCGGCCGAGGCGGTTGGCCGATTTGCAAGCTACGGCTGCGGTGGGACAGGGATTGGTGATGGATGCGTACAAACGGGCATTTGAGGCACACGGTGTTTTGGTGGGACAGGTGCTGTTGACATCGGATGATCTGGATAATCGCACTCGGTATGTAAATGCGCGCAATACATTGGATCAATTGTTTCGGTATGGTGTTGTGCCTGTTGTCAATGAGAACGACAGCGTGGCGGTGGAAGAATTGCAATTGTCTGTGGGCGAAAATGACCGCCTGTCCGCAATGGTGTCGCATCTGGTGGATGCGGATATGCTGGTGTTGTTGACCGATGTCGATGGGTTGTTTTTAAGTGATCCCGCAAAAGACTCAGACGCGCAACTGGTTCGGTCTGTGCACGGGATGCCCGAAGAACTCTACGCAACTGTAGGGTCTTCGGGGAGTGCACTGGGACGCGGGGGAATGCGCACAAAACTCAGGGCGGCGGAGGCCGTGATGCAAGGTGGGCAGATGGCGGTGATTGCAAATGGATGTACAAACGGTTTGCGCGAAATTTTGGATGGGGCAGATTGCGGCACGTTATTTGTGGCGGATAATCGCAGTTTGAACAGCAGAGATTTGTGGTTGGTGCATTCCCGAAAGCGAGGGGGTGTGGTCGTAGATGATGGCGCAGTGGTTGCTTTGAGCGATGGAGGCAAAAGTTTGTTGCCTTCGGGTATTATCCGCGTTATTGGCGATTTTGAAGTTGGTGAGCTCATTGGCGTTGAATCAGAAAAACGCGTTGAGATTGCGCGCGGTTTAACGCGATTTGACGCCGATGATGTGCGACGTATTCGCGGAAAAAAAACGCCAGAAGTTGCAGAAATTCTCGGGATCAACAATGGCGCGGTGGTTATCCATCGGGATGATATGGTGGTGTTAAATCGGAAGTAGGACAACCGACAACTGACGTTGGAGATTGTGTTATGCGCTCATTTTATCGGGGACAAAGTACGGTGTTGCCGGAAAACAGTCCGATGATACCGGGAAGTGGAAGGCGACGCCTGAATAGATTTTTGATATTTGCACCAGTGGTGCTTTCGCTTTATTTGTTTTTTGCAGGAGATAGTGGGATTTTTCAACTCATAATGCGCAAGCAGCAAATTGCCGCATTAGAACGGGAAATTGAAACTATTCGCCAGCAGAATGCAATGTTGGAACGCGAGGCGAAATTGCTGGAAAACAATTTGGGTGAAATTGAACGCATTGCTCGAGAGCGCTATGGCATGGTGTATCCCAATGAATCGATTTATATGGTTTATCCCAATCCACCGACAGCATTGGAGTCACCGTGATTTGCCATACCGATGGGTTGGTGTTGCGCGGTTTTCGCATGAGTGAAAGCAGCAAGGTTGTGGTGCTGTTTTCTCGCGATTACGGCAAGTTGCGTCTGGTAGCCAAAGGAGCGCGACGACCCAAAAGCAAATTTGGCGCGAGTCTTGAACCCATGACGTGGGGACATTATGTTTTTTATCGACAGGATAATCGAGAGTTGCAAATATTGAGCGAAGGCGATATTGCACACGCTTTTGAACCGGTAAAACAACACTACGGTCGGATGGCAGCTGGAAGCGCGATATGCGAGTTTCTGGATTGTATTACCGAAGATGAAGATCGCAATCCACTTTTGTTTAGTATTGCACTTGAAGCGATGCAATGGGTGGGGAGTATTGCTGAAATAGCGCTGGATGTACCGGTGTGGTATTTCCAGATTCGCGCTGCGGGTGCGGTGGGATATCGCCCCCATGTGAGTGGGTGTGTTCAATGTGGTGCTCGGCTCCAGGGGCACCGCCTGGGGTTTAGTCCCAGTCTGGGCGGTACGCTGTGTGACAATCACGCAGAGGCGGGCATGCGCGTGCAGTTCGAGGCGATAAATTTTATGGCGCATCTACAGGTGGGACGTCCCGACCGCATCGATCTTTCCCTCTTGCGGGGTGTAAATCGCGCAGAGGTGACGCGAATATTGCGCGCTTTTTTTGATCAACACATCGAATCGCGCTATCGTCCAAAGGCACTGGATTTTTTTGAACGCTTAAGGGCAGCAGAACCCGCGGTGCCTTATCGCGCAGGGATACGGGATTTGTGATGAATCGATTTCTACAGCGCTGGTTGGAACGCGAAAAGCCGCTATTTCCCGAATTGCGCGCCATTCCACTGTTTCGGGAACTGAATCGCCGAGAGTTGCAGGCGGTGGTGCAACTTATAGAAATGCGCAAGTATTCAACAGGCGATGTTATTTTTGAACAGGGTGCCCCGGGAGACGGTGTTTACGTGGTGTTAAAAGGGTGTGTAGAAGTGATTCAGAAGGATGGTGAAGATGGCGAGAAAGTGCTACTTGCTCAATCTGAATCCGGTTCCTTTTTTGGTGAAACAGCACTTTTGGAAAATGTGCCGAGAACAGCAACAGCAGTGGCGAAAGAAGATACCAGGTTGGCACTTTTTCCGCGAGACGCACTGCACCAGTTGGCGGAACAACGACCGCATTTGGGGGTAAAAATTGCCATTCAACTTTCGCGGATTGCCGCAGAGCGATTGCGACAAACCAATCACAGTTTGCAGGTTGCCCGAGATGAGTTGGCAGCAAAACAAAAAGAGGACGGAGAAGACGAGTCATGAATGAACCATCTTCTGGCGGCCTGGGCACTGCTCAAATTTTGCGTATTGTGATTTTTTTGGGCCTCATCGTTGTGATGATCTGGTTGCTATATACTATTCGAAGTACGCTGGTCCCTTTTTTTATTGCGTTTGTGCTGTCGTATTTTCTCATGCCTGTGGTTGATTTTCTCGAATCGCACCGCTTAAATCGTCTTGTCGCCGTGGTTGTCGTCTTGCTGGCTGTTTTTGCAATTGTGGTCATTCCGCTTATTGTGGTCGCGCCTATGATTGTGCGCGGTACGGAGGATATGGTCAAGAGCATTATTGGTGAGCAGGGCACCTGGTACTGTGTGGTGGAAAATACGGGCGATGATGTGGTGAAGATTGATCGGTTTGAGAGCGAACTCGAAGATTTTAAGGTTGATGGCTTGCCCCTGGAATTGATACCCGGTGGGGGAGACGCGGAATCCGCTGCCCCACAGGCCAACCCAAAAGTGGTCGGTGGGCGAGATACACTGCGCGTGGTATTTTCTCCACAAGCGGATGAACCGCGCCAGGCGTCTTTGAGGTTGTACGGTTCGTCTGGCAGCCGGGAAGATTCTATTGTGTTGACGCTTAGAGGAAATATGGAGGATGTGTCATCGGTTTCGGATACAATGGCTTCGGTTCAATTTGGCACATCTAAAATTTTAATCTCGGCGACAAAACATGCGTTTGGCAAATACAAGCCCAGTTCTTTGATGGCACTCAAGTCAGTTTATGAAACTTCATTCCTGCCGTGGCTGAAATCAGCTCAGACCTATCTCGAAGAAATTTTGCCAATGCTTAAGGGCCGCGATTGGGTGGAAGAAATTTTGCCAATGCTCAAGGGCCGCGATTGGATACAGGCCGCGAATCAGTACCTGCAAAACGTCGTGACAATTTTGCTTAAGGAAACTCCCGGATTGGTCGGGCAATTGCTATCGGGACTTACCTTGTTCATCATTGTGCCTTTTGCTTTATTCTTTTTTTTGGCAGAGGGCAGAACGATGAAGCATGCGATTATCGTGCAGGTGCCAAATCGATATTTCGAACTGATATTGAATCTGTTGCATCGCATTGACAGGCAATTGGGGAGCTATATGCGCGGTATGGTGTTATCTGTAATAATTGTTTCGCTTCTGTCAAGTACCGGACTTTATATCATCGGTCTGGAACATTTTTTGGTGATTGGTCTTCTCGCTGGTTTGGCCAATGTAATTCCCTATATGGGACCTGCGATTGGGATTATTGCCGGTGTTGTTGCCGCTGTATTGCAATATTCTGCGCTGAGTTTTGGTGTGGTTATCCCAGTGATTATAGTGTTTGCGATCGTTCAACTCGTAGATAATGTTTTTGTCGCTCCTATGGTGGTTGGGCGCAGTGTTAATTTGCATCCTCTGCTCGTCATTTTTGCTGTGTTCGTTGGCAGCGAGTTGTTTGGCGCAGTCGGCATGTTGTTGGCTGTGCCCACGACAGCGGTGATTAAAGTAGCTGTCCGGACGATCTATGAGGGGTGGCGAAGTTATTCGGTGTAAAAAAGGGGTAGGCCGCTAATTAAGGAGTAATGGAGACGATGAAGAATAAAGCTTTGGAGCGTGCTTACGATCCAAAAGATATTGAAAAGACGTGGTATGATTTTTGGTACAGGAAGGGATATTTTCGTCCGGAATTTCGCGCGACAGGTCCCGCCTATACGGTGACGATTCCGCCACCCAATGTGACGGGGGAGTTGCACATGGGCCACGCGCTACAACACGCGATTCACGACGCGGTGATTCGATACAAGCGGATGCGGGGATTTCGCACGCTGTGTTTGCCCGGTACAGATCACGCGGGTATTGGCACGCAGATGAAGGTGGAGCAGGAGATCTGGGAGAACGAAAAAAAGACGCGCAGAGAAATTGGGCGCAGAGATTTGTTGAAACGGATATGGGCCTGGCGAGAAAAATACGGCAGCACAATTTTGCGACAGTTGCGCGAGTTGGGCTGTAGTTATGACTGGTCGCGCGAGCGATTTACAATGGATGAGGAGTATGTGCGGGCGGTGTTGGAGACGTTTGTGCGTTTTTACGAGAAGGGCTGGATCTATCGGGGCAAACGCATGGTGAACTGGTGTCCGCAGTGTGGCACTGTGATTTCCGACCTCGAGGTGGAGGAAAGAGAGGTCGATAGTCACTTGTGGCATATTCGGTACAAAGGGATAGATGGTGCGCCCGATGTGGTTGTGGCGACAACGCGTCCGGAAACCATGCTGGGCGATACCGGAGTGGCGGTGCACCCATCCGATGCGCGATGGCGCAATGCTGTGGGTAAAAGGGTGATGTTGCCGCTTATGAATCGCCCCATTCCCATTGTGGCAGATGACTATGCCGATCCGGAAATGGGGAGCGGTGCGGTGAAGGTGACGCCGGGACACGATCCCAATGATTACGAGATAGGGCAGCGTCACGATTTGCCCGAAATCGCGGTTATTGGTCTGAATGGCGAGATGACGGAGGATGCGGGCGTTTATGTCGGGCAGGACCGTTATGCGTGTCGCAAGGCGGTGGTCGAGGCACTCGACGAGCTGGAGTTGATGGAAAAAATTGAGGATTATACCCACGCGGTACCGCATCACGACCGCTGTGGCACGGTGATTGAACCGATGCCTATGGAGCAGTGGTTTGTGGCGATGCGCGATTTGGCCGATTTGATTTTGCCCTTGATGCGAGAAAAAAAGATCGATTATGTGCCGGATCGGTTTCGGGAATATTCGATTGAATGGCTGGAGAATATCCGCGACTGGTGTATTTCGAGACAACTGTGGTGGGGGCACCGCATTCCGGTGTGGACGTGTGAAAATTGCAGCGAGGTGATTGTGAATGCAGAGCCTCCCGAAGTGTGTACAACGTGTGGCAGTCAGCAGTTGACGCAAGATCCCGATGTGCTCGATACGTGGTTTTCCTCGGCACTGTGGCCTTTTGCAACGCTGGGTTGGCCCGAAGATACGGAGGATTTGAAGCTGTTTCATCCGACGGATTTGATGATTACGGGACGGGATATTTTGTATCTGTGGGTGATTCGGATGATTATGACAGCTGTTGAATTTGTGGGCGAGATTCCGTTTCGGACGGTGCTGGTTCATCCCACGGTGCAAACGCGCGATGGCAAGCGCATGAGCAAGTCGTTGGGTACGGGGATTGATCCGCGCGAATTGATTGACCGCTATGGCGCAGATGCCACGCGCCTATCGCTTTTGTACCAATGCGGCAGTTCGCAGGATATTCGGTTTGATGCCGATGTGAAGGACAATAAGTTGCAAGATTCGCCCATTGCGGAAATGTGCCGCAATTTTTGCAACAAGATCTGGAATGCCGCGCGGTTTGTACAAATGAATCTGGACGATCGCGA
The DNA here is from genome assembly GCA_026706845.1 of Gemmatimonadota bacterium. Classification (NCBI taxonomy): domain Bacteria; kingdom Pseudomonadati; phylum Gemmatimonadota; species Gemmatimonadota bacterium. The sequence goes on along the minus strand of JAPOXY010000082.1, from coordinate 19,487 downwards.
CATACTCGATGTGGCATTGCTGACGGTCCCCGAGCCGATTACGGACCTTTCTGATCGGTGGATTTTGAGTTTGTACAATCGCACGGTGTTGCAGGTTACAGAGGCTTTGGAGGCGTATCGCTTTGACGAGGCGGCGCGCGCGTTGTACGATTTTGTGTGGAGCGCGTATTGCGATTGGTATGTGGAGATGGCGAAAGTGCGCCTGTATGGCGATGATCAAACTGCCCGTCAAACCGCGCAGTCGGTTTTGTGTGTCGTGTTTGAAGGCACGCTGCGCCTGTTGCATCCCGTTGCGCCTTTTATTTCAGAGGCGTTGTGGCAGACCTTTCCACGAGAAGGCGAGGCTCTTATTGCCGCGCCCTGGCCCAAATGCGACAAGACGCAATTTGATAAAGCTGCCGAGCGAGAAATGGCTTTGATGCGGGATGTGGTGGGTGCTGTGCGCCATATTCGAGGTACAATGCGTATTCCGCCGGGCAAGCTCGTGGATGTGGTGTGTAAGACGGATTCAGAGGAGGCACGTGCGATTTTGACGTCTGTTAAGGGCTATATGAAGGCGTTGGGGCGCGTTGAAAATTTGACCCTTGGCGCGGCTTTAGAACGCCCGGCAGCGTCTGCGAGTGCTGTGGTTGGTGATGTGGAAATTTTTGTGCCTTTGGCCGGCGTGATAGATCTCACTGTGGAACGTCAGAGGTTGGAGAAGGAGATTGGCGGATTGGAAAAGGCGTTGAGCGGATTGGAGAAGAAGTTGAGCAATGCGGGTTTTTTGAATAATGCCCCCGCAGAGGTCGTGGCAAAAGAGCGCGAGCGCGAGCGCGAGTATCGGGATACACTGTCGAAGTTGCGGGAAAATTTTGCGGTGCTTTCAGAGGGAGATTAAAATGTCGAGCGTTAGATTTGGTATTATGGGATTGGGGCGTGGCCGCGGAGCAGCAAAACAGGTGGCAGCAGCAGAGGGCAGTGCGCTGGTTTGCGTGTGCGATTTACAGGAAGAAAAGGCCGTGGAGCAGGCCGAAATGTATGGATGCGATTGGACGACGAATTACAAGGCGATGTTTGCGCGTGATGATATCGATGCGATCGGTATCTATACGTCCAGTGGCACGCATTGCGATTACGCCATTGAAGCGATAGAAGCAGGCAAACATGCATTTGTTACCAAGCCGATGGATATTCTCGTGGAAAAGTGCGATGCGGCGATTCAGGCGGCAAAAGATGCGGGGAAGGTTCTGGCAGTGGATTTTGGGAATCGCTATTCTAAGGCAAACCAGCAATTGAAGGCCGCCATTGATCAGGGGATCATTGGACAGATTTTTTTGGGTGATGTGAAGATGAAGTGGTGGCGCGAGCAGAGCTATTACAATGGGGGCTTTCCCATGGGGTGGCGTAGCCGCAAAGAGACAGAGGGCGGATCGATAGCCAATCAGGGTGTGCATTTTGTCGATCTCATCTGCTGGTTGCTCGGCCCGGTAAAGGAAGTTTATGGGCGCAGTGCAACCATGACACACGATATTGAAACGGAAGATATTACAATTGCACAGTTGACATTTCAAAGCGGCGCGTGGGGGCTGATTACGACCACGACATCGAGTTATCCAAATTTGGGGACACAGGTGGAGATCAGCGGCACGGAAGGCACTGTGCGGTGGGATCAACGCGGCGGTATAGAAGTGATGACAAAGGATGAGGAATTGGTAGATTTGAGCCGTTTTGAAGTGCCCGATGCGCCTGCCGATATTGCAGAGGATATGGTTTCTGCTATCACCAAAGGCACGATACCTGTGGTGTCGGGTGAAGAGGGCCGAAAGTCTGTTGAGCTCTTTTGTGCAGCTTATGCGTCTTCAAAATCGGGTTCCCCTGTGGTTATTGATCAGCGGTGATATGCGGTGTAAAACATGTCTGAACAGTTGGAAGTAAAGCTCGGAATATTGCTTCGAGAACGGGACTGGACTATTGCAGTTGCAGAAACCACGACAGGGGGACTGATCAGCGCGCGCATTGTTTCGGTTCCTGGCAGTTCGGCTTATTATGAACGCGGGGTTATTGCGTATAGCGCGTTGTCTAAATGCGAGATGCTGGGGATAGATGAAAAGGTGATGGATACGTATGGTGCTGTGAGTGCGGAAGCCGCGCGCGCAATGGCCAAAGGCGTGCAAGAAGTGAGTGGTGCAGATTTGGGCCTGGCCGAGACAGGGATCGCTGGCCCCATTCGCGGGCGGTCGCCCAAGCCTATCGGTACGGCGTATATCGCAGTTGCCAGTGCAGAAGGCGTGGTGTGTGAGGTCTTTCAGTTTGATGGAGACCGCGATGCGATTCGCGATGCGATAGCAGATGCTGCCTTGAAAATGGTGATTGAGGCGAAAAAAACAATTGATAACCGATAACTGGTGTTATGCAGTTTATCGAAAAAAGCTTTATTTTGCCACAATATCTTGTATATCTCATTTCAAATAAATCACAAGATATAGAGTCGCTGCATAATATCAACTGATAAGCTTGATTTTTTTCTCGTTCAGCCGTATTTTCAGTGCCCTGCGCGATGTGCAGTGAGTTCTGGTCCTGGAGGTTTGTATGAAAATTTCGGAAAAGATCCGCGGCGATGTCGCTGTCTTGACCCTGTCGGGTGAATTGATGAGCGGCCCCGAGGTTGCCCCTTTTCAAGATCATATTAAAAAACTTGCAAGTGAGGGTATAAAAAAGGTTGTGGTTGATTTTTCCAGGGTGAGATGGTTTGGCAGTGCCATGCTGGGCGTGCTAACGGCGAGTTTGACGACGTTGCGCGGTGAAGGCGGCGATTTGAGATTGACGGGCGTTACCAGGAAGATTGAAAGTATTTTGATGGTTACACAGTTGGCAAATATTTTTACGACTCTGGATACAGTAGATCGGGCTGTGGAAAGTTTTGCAGATCAGGATGCATAGAGATTTTTGTAAATTGTGGACTGATCAAAGTCCAATTTTTGAAGAGCTGTTCGCCAAATTGATGAGAGTCAAAGTTGACATTCGCGACCAGGTCGCGGTTCTGAGTGTATCGGGTACCTTGATGAGTGGTCCTACAGTTGTTCCTTTTCAGCATTATGTCGAAGAGGTCATGGCCGATGGCATTACAAATGTCGTGGTTGATTTTTCCAGAGTGAAGTGGTTTGGCAGCACGATGTTGGGCGTATTGGCGGTCAGCCTGGAGATGTTGAGAAATGCCGGAGGTGATCTCAGGTTGGCCGGCATTGCAAACCGGATGGAGAGTTTGATGATGGTCGGAAAGTTGTCGTCGCATTTTCGCACGTTGGAATCTGTTGACGCGGCTATCGAAAGCTTTGTATCCGACCCGCCGGGGAGACGGGAAACATAAATCGCCCCAAACTATCATCTGTATTTCGTTCATAAAAAAGGGGTGCGATTATATCGCAATCCCTTCTTCTTTTGGGAAGAAAATACCGCAAAATATTTTAGCCCTATCGGGCCGGCGATGAGGCGATATATTGAAAGGAGATACATCTGTGTTGCATCGTATGATTCCCCCAGCACTGATTATCCTGTGTGCTTTTGTACAGTGCAGCGAAAAACAACCCGCGCCACCCAAATACACCGGCGATCTTCCGCAATTGCAGGATCGCGGCGTATTGCGGGTGATCGTCAGTGAGGAGCCGATTACCTATATGCCCCGACAAGCGGAGCCGGTGACCCTGGATTACGATATCGCCCATAGTCTGGCGGATGCACTCAAGCTGAAGTTGGAGCTTGTAAAGGCCGATAATTATGTTCAGATGTTGGAAAAACTACTCGAAGGCGAGGGCGATATTATCGCCTCCAGCTTGACGATTACACCAGATCGAGAAAAGATAGCAGCGTTTTCAGTTCCGTATTTATACGTCGATGAATATTTGATTACAGCGCGGGCAGATAGCCTACCCCGGACAGTGGCAGATCTTGCCGGTATGGAGATCAGCGTGCGGCAGTCCAGTTCGTATTATCAGACCTTGATTGATGTTCAGAAGGAGGTGCCGTCTTTACGTATCCACACTGTGTCAGATACGCTTGGCACCGAGGGGCTGGTCAAAGGCATTGCTCAAGGCGAATACAAAGCGACCTTGTGCGACGCGCATTTATGGCATGCCATCGCCAATTATCACGATAATCTCGTCGCACCGCTCGTTGTGGCCGAAGAGCGTCCACTCGCCTTGATGATGCGACCAAACGATACAAAGCTCAAGGTCGCGGTAGATGAGTATTTGCTGGCGCATCAATTTACGCGGCAGCGCCAGCAGACATTTACCGACGATCTGCCCGGTTTGAAGGAACGCCGCCGGTTGCGCATGATCACGCGCAATAATGCGATGACCTATTTTATTTATCGGGGACAGCAGATAGGATTTGAATACGAGCTTATAAAGAGATTTGCCTCGCAACACGACCTGCGCCTCGAAATTGTTATTCCGAATAGTCACGCCGAACTGTTGCCGTATTTGAATGAAGGCAAGGGCGATGTCGTCGCTTCGGCAATGACTATTACTGAGAAACGGCAAGAGCAGGCGGCATTTACGCTACCCTATAATGAAGTGAGTGAACTGGTGGTGGTGCATGCGGATGGCGATTCGATTGCCAGCCTCCAGGATCTGGCTGGACGTACGATACATGTGCGCGCCAGTTCTTCGTTTTATACGACGCTGATGGCGTTGCGGGATTCCGTAGATGGTCTCGAGATTGCGATCGTGCCCGACGATGTAGAAACCGAAGATATTTTAGCTGGAGTTGAAGAGGGTATCTATGATCTTACGATGTGCGATTCCCATTTGCTCGATATAGAACGCGCGTATGGTCGCCGCCTCAAAGCCGCTTTGAGTATAAAGCCCACGGCACTGGGCTGGGCGGTTCGCAAGGACAATTCAGAGTTGCTGGCGGCGCTCAACCAATACATAAAAGAAGAAAAAGGCGGCTTGTTTTTTAATATGATGAAAAAGAGGTATTTTAAGAGCACGCGCGCTGTTGCCAGAGCCAAAGATTCAATGCGGGTCGGTTTGAGCGGGCAGTTGTCGCCTTATGATGATCTGACAAAAAAATACGCCTCTCAATACGGGCAGGACTGGCGGTTGATTACCGCACAGATGTACCAGGAATCCAGATTTGATCCAGAGGCGGTCAGTTGGGTCGGCGCGCAGGGGCTGATGCAGGTGATGCCGAGCACGGGAGAGCAGTTGGGATTTACCGATCTTCACGACCCCCATGAGAGCATTCACGCAGGGGTCAAGTACATGCATCAGCTTATCAACCGGTTTGATCACAATTTGCCGATGCAAGTGCGGATTCGCTTTGCGCTGGCTTCTTATAATGCGGGATACGGTCATGTACTCGACGCTCGCCGTCTGGCGCGGGAAATGGGATGGGATCCCAACCGCTGGTTTGGCAACGTGGAAAAGGCGATGCGCTTGCTGTCTCAACCGGACTATTACGAGCGGGCGCGATACGGTTTCTGCCGCGGCGGTCAGCCCGTACACTATGTCGAAAATATTCAGAATTTCTACGATGCGTATGTCGAAATACTGAATACGGCGATACCTGCGAAGGTGACACAACCGCTTAGCTCAGGCCTCGTCGGACCTCCGCCTGCTGTAGTAAATCGCCGCTGAGCCTGCATTCCTTATTAAAACAGGTATTGCTCAAGAGATAGAGCAATACCTGTTTCCATTCCTCGGTTTTATTTTTCTGCCTCAATCCGCGATCTGGTAAATCTCAGACCCTTTTTCTTTGAACTCTCGCGCTTTTTCGGCCATGCCAATTTCGAGGGCTTCGGCTGATTCTATGCCTTTTTCTTCGGCATAGGCGCGCACGTCTTGCGTGATTTTCATGCTGCAAAAATTGGGGCCGCACATGCTGCAGAAGTGTGCGATTTTGGCGCCCTGAGCAGGTAGTGTTTCGTCGTGATAAGAGCGGGCTGTATCGGGGTCGAGCGAGAGGTTGAATTGATCTTCCCACCGGAACTCAAAGCGCGCTTTTGACAGGGCGTCGTCCCAGTCTTGCGCGCCTTTGTGTCCTTTGGCGAGGTCGGCGGCGTGAGCGGCAATTTTGTACGCGATCAGGCCGTCTTTTACATCTTGCTTGTTCGGCAAGCCGAGGTGTTCTTTGGGGGTGACGTAGCAGAGCATCGCTGTGCCATACCATCCGATCATTGCCGCACCAATGGCAGAGGTGATGTGATCATATCCCGGCGCAATATCTGTGGTGAGAGGTCCCAGGGTATAGAAGGGGGCTTCGTGACACCACTCCATTTGTTTATCGACATTTTCTTTGATGAGGTGCATCGGGATGTGCCCGGGGCCTTCGTTCATGACTTGAACATCGTATTCCCAGGCGATTTTGGTGAGTTCGCCCTGGGTTTGCAATTCGGCAAACTGCGCCGCATCATTGGCATCGGCAATGGATCCTGGGCGCAACCCGTCTCCGAGAGAGAATGAAATATCGTATTGTTTCATCACCTCGCATATGTCGCGGAAACGGGTGTAGAGAAAGCTTTCCTGGTGATGGGCGAGACACCATTTGGCCATGATGGAGCCGCCGCGAGATACGATACCCGTGACCCGTTTGGCGGTGAGGGGCACATAGCGGAGTAGTACGCCGGCATGCACGGTGAAGTAATCGACACCTTGTTCGGCCTGTTCGATGATGGTGTCCATAAAGATGTCAAAGGTGAGGTCTTCGGCAACGCCGCCCACTTTTTCCAAAGCCTGATAGATCGGCACTGTCCCGATGGGCACGGGAGAGTTGCGAATGATCCATTCGCGGGTTTCGTGGATGTCGTTGCCTGTAGATAGGTCCATTACTGTATCGGCACCCCATTGGGTGGACCACTGCATCTTTTCGACTTCTTCTTCTATAGAGGAAGTGACCACCGAGTTGCCAATATTGGAATTGACTTTGACGAGGAAGTTGCGCCCGATGATCATGGGTTCGCTTTCGGGGTGGTTGATATTTGCCGGGATGATGGCGCGGCCTCGCGCGACTTCTGAGCGCACAAATTCGGGATCGACATTTTCCCTGATGGCGATAAATTCCATTTCGGGCGTGATTTCACCGCGTTTGGCATAGTGCATCTGCGTGACATTGCCCGTGCCGCGAAGAACGGTTTTGCGGCGAAGATTTTCCGGGATTTCCGGCGCATCTGACTGCGGGACATAAGTTGGTGCGACATCCTCGACATCGCCTCGCGCCCGAATCCACGGTTCGCGCAACGGGGGCAGACCATTTCGCACATCCCCACCTTGTGGTCCGCTGGTGTCATAGACGTAAACGGGATCTTCACCGTTTGTCAGAGATATTTTGCGGGCAGGAACGCGAATTCCGTGTTTGCCTTTGAGATAAATTTTTGTAGCATTGTTGCCATTCTGGTTACTCATGGCTTTCTCCTTAGAAAAAAATAACCGACGATGTGTGCGAAGGCATCGGCGGTTTGTATTTCCATAATGCGCCGTGTTCCCTTCGCTGGCATTACCCAGAGCAGGTTCGTAGGGTGTGTTCTCAGCCTTTCGGCACCCCTGTACGGTCAGCGTTGTTTTGAACAACGTAAGGAATATGTTGATGCCTGTCAAGTCATAAGGGAATATCTTGACCTGAAGATATGAAAATGGTATCTTTGCAAGACTGAAAGAAGACAGGGGTGCTTGTTGTTGCGAGCTGAGATTATACCCTTTGTACCTGATCCGGATCGTGCCGGCGTAGGGAGTTTGTTGAACGGATAGTGAGACCACTTTTCGGCTCTGCGCGAAGGGTGGTTTTTTATTTTGAGGTTGCGATGGCACAAAAGCGCGTGCTCATTGTGGGCGGTGGGGCAATTGGACTGGCGATTGGCTGGCGGTTGGCGCGTGCGGGGCTTGCTGTGGCCCTGTTTGATCGGGGTCGCGTTGGGCACTCGGCGAGCTGGGCTTCGGCGGGTATGTTGTCGCCGCTATCAGAGGTGCAATTTGAAGAGGAAGACCTGCTGCATCTCGGCCTGAAGGGGCTGGCGGTTTATCCCGAATTTGTCGGTGAATTGGAGGCCGAGACCGGGTGTTGTGTGGGCTATCGCCGCGATGGGGTGCTGCTGGTGGGCATTACTCAAGACGATCTGGGGTACTTAAAATTTCGGTATCGCTATCAGCGCGATTTGGAATTGTCTGTTATCTATCTCTCGGGTGATGAGGCCCGGGAACGAGAGCCGCATTTGTCGGCTCAGGTGAGCGCTGCTGTGTGGTGTCCGGGCGATCATCAGGTGGATAATCGGCGTCTGGTGATGGCGTTGAAGAAGGGGCTTGTAGCGGCGGGTGGCGAGGTGTTTGAAGAGATGGGAGTAGATGAACTTTTGATAGATGGTGCGCGTGTGTGCGGGGTGCGGGTTGGCGAGGAAGTTTTTGAGGGCGATACTGTAGTGTTGGCTTCGGGGTGCTGGTCGCGTTTGATACCGGGTTTGCCCGATTGTGCCAGGCCTCCGGTGCGACCCGTGCGCGGGCAGATTATGCGCCTGGCTATGACGGAGGATTTTGCGCCCAATACAATGGTCTGGTATTCGCGGGTGGCGACTTCTACGGTGGCGTATCTCGTGCCGAAGGATAATGGGCATCTCGTTTTGGGGGCTACTTCAGAAGAGATGGGATTTGATGAAGATGTGACCGCAGGGGGGATGTTTGAGTTGTTGCGCGCTGCGTGGGAAGTGGTGCCGGGGGTTTACGATTTGCCTCTGGTCGAGTCTGCGGCGGGATTGCGTCCAGGTAGCCGGGATGACGCACCTATTTTGGGCGAGACGCCTATTGAGGGTTTAATTATGGCAACTGGTCATTATCGGAAAGGTATTTTGCTGGCGCCGTTGACTGCGCTATCTATTGCCGAATTGATTTTGGAACGGCGTACCCCGGCACTTATCAGGCCTTTTGGGATTGATCGATTTGGATTATAAACCGATGCAACTTACAGTGAATGGTCAAGAGCGATCAGTGGATGGCGCGTCAACGCTGCTCGATTTGCTGATTGAGATGAATTTTAACGCCGAACAAAAGGGTATTGCCGTGGCTGTAAATGCGGAGGTTATCGCGCGGGCGATGTGGGTAAATACGCGGTTGTGCAATGGCGACCGGGTAGATATTATTCACGCGGTTCAGGGTGGGTAGTGGGAAATAACGGTGAGGATATTATGACAGGCGATTTTAAGATAGCAGGCGTAACATATCGTTCACGGCTGTTGATAGGCACTGCGCGTTATCCCAATATGCAGGTGATGCTGAAGTCCGTTGAAGCCAGTGGCGCAGAGATTGTAACGGTGGGTATTCGTCGGCTCAATATGAATGACGAATCGGGCGAGGGTGTTCTCAATTTGCTCGATCGATCGCGATACACTATTTTGCCAAATACTGCCGGATGTTTTACGGCTCAAGACGCGGTGCTTACTGCGCGATTGGCCCGCGAAGCGCTGGAAACAGATCTGATTAAGTTAGAGGTGATTGGCGATGAGCGCACTTTGTTTCCCGATGTGGTGGGGTTGCTCCAGGCTGCCGAGACTCTGGTGAATGATGGGTTTACTGTGTTGCCTTATTGCAATGATGATCCGATTACCTGTAAGAAGCTGGAGGATTTGGGGTGTGCCGCTGTGATGCCTCTGGGTGCGCCCATTGGCTCGGGGATGGGGATTCGCAATCCGTACAATATTCAGATTATTCTGAATTCGGTGAAGGTGCCTGTTATTGTCGATGCAGGGGTGGGAACTGCATCGGACGCTGCTCTGGCGATGGAATTGGGTTGTGATGGCGTGTTGTTGAATACGGCGGTGGCTGGAGCGCGACATCCGGTGAAGATGGCGATGGCAATGAAGAAGGGCGTTGAAGCCGGGCGGTTGGCTTTTGAAGCCGGGCGAATTCCCAGAAAGCTGTACGCAACGGCTTCGACAGCGATGGAAGGACGGGTGGAAATTTGAATTTATTGCCCCCTCTCTATCTGATTGCCGATCGGGCAACGTGCGGTGATCGACCAATGCTGGATGTGCTCGCGCGTGCATTGGATGCCGGGGTGCAGATGGTGCAGTTGCGGGAAAAGGCTCTGGATAGAGAAGTATTAGAAGTTCTGGCTGAGCAGGTGTTGTTGTTGACAGCGCGCTATGATGCGATGCTGTTGATTAATTTAGTAGCAGATATTGCCGTGAAGATCGGCGCGCAGGGTGTGCATTTGCCAGGTGGTGCATTGCCGCGGGTGGTCCGAGACCGGGTCAAGCCGTCATTTTTAATCGGCTATTCCACGCATACCCATGCAGAATTAGATTGCGCTGATGGGGCAGATTTTGTGACTTATAGTCCCATTTTTACACCGGGCTCCAAGCCCGGGTATGATGGCGTGGAAGCAGGGCTTGAGGGGTTGGCAAATGCGGTGGCGCATTCTCGCTTGCCCGTTTACGCACTGGGGGGGATTACGCCCAAACGCGTAGCCAGATGTCGTACGACGGAATGTGCGGGTGTCGCGGTGATGTCGGGTATTTTGGCAGCGAGAGATCCGGCCAAGGCGGTATGTGAATTTTTGAAGGCATGGGAATGAAACAAACCCTGACAATTGCGGGTTCGGATTCCGGTGGTGGCGCGGGCATTCAGGCGGATTTGAAAACATTTCACGCCCATGGCGTGTTTGGCTTGTCTGTGATTACATCGGTTACTGCTCAAAATACGCAAGAGGTGCGTGCAGCTTGTGATTTGCCCGAAGAGATTGTCCGCGCTCAAATAAGTGCCGTGTTTGACGATTTTGAGATTGCTGCGGTGAAGACGGGGATGTTGTCTTCGCGTGAGATTGTAGAGGCTGTGGCCGATGAGTTGACAGTTCGCAATGAGCAACCGCTCGTGGTCGATCCGGTGATGATTTCGACGAGTGGATTTTCGTTGCTTAAGGGCGATGCGATACAATGCATCACAGATCGTTTGTTGCCGATCGCTGCGTTGGCGACGCCGAATTGCCCTGAAGCAGAATTGTTGAGTAAAAAAAAGATAAAGACGCGAGAAGATGCCGGATTTGCAGCGCGTAAAATTGCCGATTTGGGTACATGTGCGGTGCTGGTGAAGGGGGGACATTTGGAGGGTACAGCGGTGGATGTGTTGTGGGATGGGGCGTGTGAAACGATTTTTGAGAGTGAACGCATAGATACCGGGAATACACACGGGACAGGTTGTACACTATCATCGGCGATAGCAGCCAATTTTGCGCTGGGATACGGGTTGTGCGATGCGATAGATCGGGGAAAAAATTATGTTACAGAAGCTATCCGGCATGGCTTGGATATTGGCAAAGGCAAAGGTCCTGTAAATCACTTTTATTTTTTAGATTGTACTGACTGCTAACTCTAATATGAAAAAAATTGGCAAGCTTCATGTCATAACCGATGTTGTTTTGCAAGATCGTTTTTCACACGTAGCACTGGCGAAAATGGCTGTTGACGGTGGAGCGGATACCATTCAGTTTCGGCAGAAAGAGGGTTCGACGCGCGCGTTGATTGAGATGGCTATTGCCGTGAAGAATGCGTGTGGCGATGTGCCTTTGATTGTGAATGACCGGGTTGATGTGACGATTGCCGCAGAGGCCGATGGGGTGCATTTGGGACAAGATGATTTTCCCATTGAAAAGGCACGCGATTTGCTCGGTGAAGATGCGGTAATTGGCGGGACGGCGAAGACGCTTTCACAGGCGCGTCAGTGTATTGCCGAAGGTGCGGATTATATCGGTTTTGGACCGATTTATGCAACTGGCTCAAAGGCCGATGCAGGTATGGTGAAGGGGCTGGAGGGTTTGCGCGAGATAGTCAATGGGGTCAGTGTTCCAATTATTGCCATTGGGGGTATTGGAATAGAGAATGCCGGCGAGGTAATACGCGCAGGGGCGCACGGTATTGCGGTGATTTCAGCCGTGTGTTGCCAGCCCGATCCCGCTGAGGCGACCCAAAGACTAATGGATCAATTATAGGTACGATTTTGTCTAAAAGCCATTTGATTATTCACACGCTGGTTCTGGTCCCGATTTTTGCGGGGTGTCAGCCTGGTGAACAGGTGACAGTTTCGGGTGCGGTTGCAAAGCCGGGTACTTATGTATATCAGCCCGACAGATCGGCGAACAGTTATCTCAAAGGTGCCGGTGGCCTGACGGAAGAAGCTCTTCTCGATAGTGCATATCTGGTTCGAGGTTTGGTTGACTCTTCTGGCAAAGAGATAATCAAAAGTGTGACGATTCCCCTGTCGAAGCATCCAAAAGTTTTGCCCGATGATGAGATTAAAGTGCCAGTTCGCGTTTATGACGTGCGATTGGATACGGTTCGCGTTTTGCGCAATGTCCGATTGGTTCATGAGAGTCGGATTTTCAAAATTTCCACAGGTGCCCTGGTGTCTGGGTGGACAGAGCGCGGCGTGCTGGTCGCGTTGTTACTTGGGCGCGGAAAAGTTTACGAGATAGCTGATACCTCAAAGGCAGTATGGGCTTTTCATTACTTATATGTTCATTTGCACCCCGATGAATACGGCCGCCTGACGGGTTTTACGGGAGATGTGATTGACAGTTTGGAGGCTCTGGAAGATGCACACGCCATCCATACACGCACCAGAACGCAGTTGGATTATGTGCGCCCTGGAGGGTTACAGCTTCCGGACACGGGTTATTGGCGCGTGTTGCTGGGGATTTTGCTAACGCCCAGGAGTGCATCTTTTCCGGGTAGTGGATTGCGCCGGCGTCGCTTTGAGGACGGGCGTGTGTGGACGACTTTTCCCAATGGGCGACAGCGCTGGCAGCATCCCGATGGACGGGTGGAGGTGACATTTCCCGGGGGCGCGAAAGAAACCCGGTTTCCCGATGGGCGGGTTGTGTCTGCCTATGAACAGCTGGTGTCTCGCTTGAAAGATGAGTCGGCGGTTCGCAATGGTGTAGCTGGCGGCGCGATGGAGGAACGCGCTTCGGAAAGGGCGACGGAGATTTCGGCAGGGGTAATACCCGATGGCACTATAGTAACCCGACAAAAAGGGGGAAATGAGCCTGCCATTCAGCCCGATGGGTATATGATTGTGAAAGGGGTGGATGGTTCAATTCGGGAAACATTTCCCGATGGGCGAATTTTGCATCGCAGCGGAACCGGGTATCAAGTGGAGATTTTCCCCGATGGGCGAGAGATCGAGAGCAACCGATTTGGACAAAAAATCACCTCGTGGCCCGATGGCCGAAAAGAAGTGCGAATGCCGGCGGCATACAGTTATCCCGGTCCGCTGCGCACAGATCTCGCGGTGGTCAATCCGCTTCCAGACTCGGTTGCTGTAGGTGAAGAACTGACGGTTACAGGGCAGTTACACAGCGAGGTGGAAGATATATCTATCTCGACCTTTCTCGCGCCCGATGGCAATGTGATCAAAGGGAATGTACGAAGGCGGGGACGGCGGTTTCAGGCGCGGTTTCGGTTTGGGGAGGTGGGACATTGTCGCGTACAGGTTCAGGTTGTCCTGCCCAAAGCGCGCACCTTTACGGTTTCTCATCAGGCTGTGGTTGTTGGCAATCCCGAGAAGTTAGAAGACGAGGTTTTGACAATAGCCCCTTATCTAGGTGATGAGGCGGCTGAACAATTTTTGATTGATGAAATTAATGCGGCGCGAAGGCGAATTGGACGTCAGGCTGTACTTCCACATCCCAATTTGATGCATGTGGCGCGCATCCGTCTTGAGGAAATGCTGGCTTTGGGTGAGGTATCCCACTTTTCTTTCGGGGGATTGGATGTGATGTGGCATGTAACCACCCGACGCTTGCCTTTTTTTCAGGTGAGTGAAAATGTGGCAAACGGACATTTTGTCGAAACGATGCAGGCAGGCTGGATGTTAAGTGCGGGTCATCGTTCAAATATATTGGCGAGACACTGGACACATGTGGGGGTCGCTGTGGCAAAAGATAGGGACTTGGTGTGGGGCGTTCAGGTGTTTGCACGGCAATAAGAGCGAGGTTTGATGTGAATAAAAAACAGGCCGATGTGCCCGATCTGCTTCAGATTGAAGGCGGGTTAAATTCAGGTGTGTCGCAGGAGGTGTCGCAACAAACCGGTGTTCCCGAAGCGCAGGTCTATGGCGTGGGTAGCTTTTTTGATTTGTTGACTGATGTGGATAAAAAAGTGCGGGTATGCACGGGTTTGTCGTGTCGCATGGCGGGTGCAGATCAGGTGCTGCAGGCGATGGAAGATGCGGGCCTGCCCGCGATGGGGTGTTCATGTCTGGCAGCTTGTGATCGTCCGCCTGCGGTGTTGCGAGACCGCGATGTGCTGCCTGCTGTATCGGTCGAAGATGTGGTGCGGGCAGATGGCGATTGGACAAGGCTTCTGCCAGAGATAGTGTCCAGTGGCAAAAGCTGGTTGGGGCATGTGGGACCAGAGGTGGATGATTCAGATACTATGGCGATCAATTTGTTGGGGCAGATCGATTGGTCGGGCAAAGCGTTTGCAAAGGCCGCGAAGATGCGTCCCGAAGAAATTGTCGAAGAAATAGAGACATCGGGGCTGCAAGGTCGCGGTGGCGCGGCTTTTTCCGCGTCTTTTAAGTGGAATGCCGTGTGTTCACAAAAAGAGACCGTGCGTTATGTAATCTTAAATGGCGATGAGAGTGAGCCAGGTACATTTAAGGACCGCGAGATTTTGATGCGTCGTCCCGATCTGGTTATTGAGGGATTGGCGATTGCGGCTTATACAATCGGGGCGAGAGATGTTTATTTGTACTTGCGGGGCGAGTTCGCTTTTCCAAAGGCTGTGATGACAAAAGCAGTTGCAGAGTTTGAATCGCATAATATATTTCCCGATATCCGTTTTCACATGCACTCGGGGCAGGGTGCGTATATTTGCGGCGAGGAGACCGCGCTTTTAGAGGCTTTGGAGGGCAAGCGCGGGATGCCGCGTTTGCGACCGCCCTATCCCACAGAATACGGCCTGTGGGGAAAACCCACACTTATTCACAATGTGGAAACTATTGCGTGCGTGCCTTCGATTATTTCAAGAGGGGGCGATTGGTTTCGCAATTTGGGGCGCACAGAGGCAGGGTCAAAAGTGTATTGTATTAGCGGGCATGTCAAATGCCCGGGTATCTATGAGTTGCCATTGGGCGTGACTTTGGATGAATTGGTCGAAGAGGCGGGCGGATATATTGGCACTCCGAAGGCGTTTAGCCCCGGGGGTGCGAGTTCGGGTTTTTTGCCGGCTAAATACAGAGATCAGCCATTGGATTTTAAGACAATGGATGGGTTGGGTTCGCTGCTCGGCTCGGCCGGTGTTGTTGTATTGAACGACACGGTGGATATAAAATGGTCGGTTAGTCAACAGTTGAGATTTTTTCACGATGAAAGCTGCGGGCAATGCGCCCCCTGTCGCATTGGTACGCGGTATTTACACGAGGCACTGGAAAATCGCATTTGCAATCGGGAACAGGGCCACAAACCTCACTTGCAACACGCGGCAGATGTGGCGTGGCAAATGAGTGAGGGTTCTATATGTGGTCTTGGGCAAATTGCTGCTTTCCCCCTGACGAGTGCCCAAAAATTCTTCCCCGAGGAGTTTGATGAATAAATTGATATTGAACGGACGGACGGTGTGCTTTGCCGAAGGGGAAACCCTGCTGGATATTGCATCTCGTCATGGGTTGGAAATTCCGACCCTGTGTCACGATCCGCGTTTAGAACCCGCGGGTGCGTGTCGCTCTTGTCTTGTGGAAATTGATGGCGAGCGGTTGATGACGCCGGCCTGTGCGCGCATCGCACAAGACGGGATGGTGGTGACGACCGAGAATGCGCGCATTGATCGGCACCGCCAGACTCTGATGGCTTTGTATATGACCGATCATCCGCACGAGCGCGAGATATCGGAAGTGGGTTCGCCGGATTTATTGCTGGATATGGCTGCCGAGTTCGATGCGCCAATGGATTGGGGATGGATGGAGCCGATGCGGGGAGATCGAGAGGATCGCAATCCCTATGTCGATTTTAATCCCGATACCTGTATTGCGTGTGCGCGGTGCGTGCGCTATTGCGAGGAAGTCGAAGGTGTTTCGGCTATTACGCTTGCGGGTAGAGGGTCACATACGACGATTTCTACGGTGGAAGAAAAATCCCTGCTGGATACGACGTGTGAGTTGTGCGGTGGATGTATCGATGTGTGTCCAACTGGTGCTATGAATGAAAAATTGCCACTGATGCGCGGGCAAAAACCCGAGCGTGAATTGGTAAAGGTGCGGTCAACTTGCAACTTTTGTGGGGTGGGTTGTCAGCTCGATCTCAATGTGGATTTAGAAGGACGCGATGGTCAGGGGCAGATTGTAAAGGTGACGAGTCCACCGCCGGGCACGACGACCAATGACGGCAATTTGTGTGTCAAGGGACGCTTTGCGTATGACTTTGTGCACCACAAAGATCGGTTGACTGAGCCGCTTGTGCGCGGTGAGGATGGTGTATTGTATCCAACGACATGGGACGATGCGCTCGAAAGAGCAGCGGAGGGTTTATTGGGCGTTGTAGAGCGACACGGCGCAGATGCCCTGGGTTTTGTGAGTTCGTCGCGGTGCACGATGGAGGAAAATTTTCTCGTTCAGAAGATGGCGCGGGCACTGTTTCGGTCAAATCACGTCCATCAGTGCGCGGCTACGTGACACGCACCTACTGTGGCCGGTCTGGTCGAAACATTTGGCGCAGGTGCTATGACGAATTCAATTGGCGAGATACGCGATGTTGATTTTCTGTTTGTGATTGGCAGCAATACGAGCGAGGCACATCCGATTATCGCTATGGAAATGAAGCGCGCGATTCGCAAAGGCGCGACCTTGGTTGTCGCCGATCCCAGGGCGATCTGGATGACGTCTATTGCGGAAAAGCATTTGCAACTCAATCCCGGTACAGATGTGTGGTTGCTCAATGCCATGGCGCATGTGATTGTGGCAGAGGATTTGATCGATCGCGAATTTATCGAAAATCAGACTGAAAATTTTGAGCAGGTCAAAGAAACTGTCGCGTCTTATACACCCGAAAAGGCTGAAGAGATAACGGGTATTTCAGCAGATGATATTCGCTGGACTGCGCGGCAGTACGCTACGACGGAAAAAGCGGGTATATATTATACGCTGGGCATTACGGAACACGCACACGGTACGGATAATGTGTATGCGCTTGCAAATCTGGTTTTGATGACGGGGCATCTGGGCAAGCCATCGACCGGGATGAATCCCCTGCGCGGACAGAATAATGTGCAGGGTGCGAATGACGCGGGTGCTACGCCGATGTTTTATCCGGGTTATCAGCGTGTGGATGATCCAGAAGTGCGGGCAAAATACGAAAAGTCCTGGGGTGTTCCGCTGTCCCCTGTGCCGGGTCTGAATCTCAATGAGATGATGAAGACGGTGGGGGAACAGATGCGCGGTTTTTTTGTGATGGGTGAAGATATTGTGTTGTCCGAACCCAATGTTCTTGAGTTGGAAAAGGGATTGAATAATGTCGATTTTATCGTGATGCAGGATGCGTTTATGAATGAGACGGCGCGTTTTGCCGATGTGATTTTGCCCGCAGCCGTGTTTGCCGAGAAGGAGGGGACGTTCACCAATTCAGAGCGTCGCATTCAGAGGGTTCGCAAAGCGGTTGAACCCCCAGGGGCAGCGCTTCCAGATTGGGAAATTCTGGTTATGCTGGCGAATAAGCTGGGCGCGAATTGGTCGTATAAAGATCCAGCGGAAGTTTATGCCGAGATGGTTAAAGACGTTCCTCAATTTGCTGGTATCAGCCACGAGAAATTGGAAAAGATAGATGCAGGAGAAGAGAGCATAGCGGGCTTACAGTGGCCGTGCCCCGATGCGGATCACCCGGGTACAAAATTTTTACACGAAAATGGCATTTTGCGCGGTAAGGGGTTGTTTATGCCCGTGCATTATATCCCACCGGCGGAATTGCCAGATGAAGATTACGGTCTTTTTCTTTCTACGGGACGCACGCTGTATCACTACAATGCCGCAACCCAGACGCGCCGAGAGTCCGGGCTCGATGCAAAACAGTCCGAGGCTTTTGTGGAGTTACACCCGAGCGATGCGCGGAAGCGGGGTGTTCATCACGGGGATATGGTGGAGGTGACAACGCGGCGCGGGCGTGTGCAGTTGCGGGCTATTTTGTCGCGGCAAGTGCGCCCGGGGTGTATCTGGATGCCGTTGCATTTTGCCGAGGCGCGCGCCAATGTGTTGACGAATGATGTGGGCGATGCGGTGACGGGGACAGCAGAGTACAAAGTGTGTGCGGCGGAGGTGCGGTTGGTCGAGTCGATGCCCGATAATGAAAAGTTCTTTCCGGGGAGCTATTATTACGAGAAGGGACCGGGGTTGCAGCGCGTGGGTGATTGAGTTGGGGATGTATGAAGAAAAGCCGCGAGTTATGCTCGCGGCTTTTTTGTTCGCTAATAAGTAGATTGAAATCGACCAGGTTATCCGTCTTGTACCTGCGGATAAAAGCCAGATAGCAGGGTTAGTGCCATGCCGGTTTGTGAGTCAATGATTGGGATGGCATAACTGATCTTGGGCGAGCCAATGGGATCTCCGGTTAATTCGCCATCCCCATTCTCATCTACCGCTGGATTATCGAAGTAATACTCGACAAAACCGCCACCTGCTGCGGCTGCAGCGATGAGTTCCTGGACGTATTTGACGCCATTGGGATCTTCAAAGTTAATCAGGTTTTGTCCCTCGAGATCTGCATCGGCTGCGTGATACACTATGACGCCCTCGCTGTTTAAAACTGCGAGATAGATGGATTCATGTTTCCACCTGCCACCTTCTTGTCTGAATTCTTCTGCGATTTCCTCGGAAAAGGGGAAGCTTTTAGCGTATTCTTTTGCGGCTCCGACAAATGATTTCAGGGTTTCTTTATCTACCACAGCACGAGCCGTGACTGGATAAAAGCCAGATAGCATGGTTAGTTCCATGCCAGTCACAGAGTCTATGAATGGGATGGCGTAACTTATTTTGGGTGAGCCAATGGGATCGCCTACTAATTCGCCATCTCCATTCTCGTCTATCGTCGGGTTATCGAAGTAATACTCGACAAAACCACCACCTGCAGCAGACGCGGCGATGAGTTCCTGGGTATATTTGACACCATTGGGGTCTTCAAGGTGAAACACGTTTTGCCCTTCAAGGGCTGGATTGGCTGCGTGAAATAATATGACGCCGTCACTGTTTCCAATTACGAGGTAGATGGATTCGTGTTTCCATCTTCCACCCTCTTGTCTGAATTCTGCTTCGATGTCCTCGGAAAGGGGAAAGTTTTTCGCGTATTCTTTTGCAGCTTCTACAAAGGCTTTCAGGGTTTTCTTATCTACTACATCTCTGGCTGTGATCTGTTTTGTTGGCTCTTCCAGGGAGTATGAACCTTTTACCTGTGCTTTTCCGCCAATGGGCAAATAGAGTATGACCTTATAGCCTGCGTTAATTGGTATGCTGGACCAGGAACCGATCTCGACCCCGTCCTGC